>DPWC01000051.1 GCA_003529305.1 Actinomycetota bacterium | reverse complement strand
CATGTGGATGTTCGTGCGGTGGCCAGCGCAGCGCTGACCGGCGTGGTGGCAGCCAAGACCGAATCTGCCGAAGAGCTGGTGGCGCTGCACGGTGTACTGACTGAAGCCGAAGATCGGCTAGAGATCGTCGCGGGATCGCTCGCCGTTGTGCCGCTCTTGGAGTCCGCTCACGCGGTGCTGCAGGCGATGGCCATCGCCAAAGCCCCTCGAGTGCAGCGCCTGCAAGTAGGGGAGGCCGACCTGCGGGCCGACATCGGTGTTGACCTTGGCCCCGATGGGCGAGAGCTGTTGTTTGTTCGTTCGCAAGTGGTGCTGATCTCAGCAGCCGCCGGCATTGAGCCTCCCGTGGGCCCGGTGGACACCAATTTCCGCGACCTTGACGCCTTGCGGGAATCCACTCGAGCGATCAAAGCCATGGGCTATGTCGGCCGCGCCTGTATTCACCCAGCGCAGGCCGGCGTGGTCAATGAGGTGTTCACCCCCACCGAGCAAGAAGTAGCGGCCGCCATTGATCTGATCGCCCGCTTTGACGCCGCCATGGCCGCTGGCGATGCGGTCTGTCTCGACGCTCAAGGCCGCATGGTCGATGAAGCTGTAGTGCGTCAGGCTCGACGCGTGGTCGCTTTGGCGCGCTAGGGCGCCACTGCCTGCTGCTTACTGGCCTTCTGGGCAAGATCGCGTGCCACGAGCCGGCCATAAACGATCGCTGGGGTACAGGTCATTCCCGAGAGAATGGCGTGACCATGGGTGGCGGCACCGCCCATGGCTTCACCGATAGCAAACAAGTTGGCGAATACCTGGCCATCGCTTCGGCGCACGCGCGCGGTGACATCCACATCCAATCCGGCGTAGGTCAGCAGCGCGATGCCGTGATTGCGCATGGCAAAAAATGGCGGTTCAGCGATGGGGGCGGGCAGGAATTCGCGGCCGAAGGCATCATCGCGCCCCACAGCTACGGCGCGGTTGTACTGATCGATGGTGGCCTGAAGTCCGGGTGGATCGATGCCTGCCGTGCGCGCCAACTCTGCGATGGATGCGGCGCTGTAGACACCCGCGCGATCGTTGGCTTTCTCCGCGATGTCCTGCGGTGACCACCCCACAACCATCGGTACCGACTCACGACGACCACGATCATCAAAGATGGTCCAGAACACCAGGTCGGGCACTTGGTCGACCAACGCGCGTTCCTTGGTATCGATGGATTCGGCGTCCTCGCGCACCCACCGGTGCCCCGAGGCATCGACATAGATCTCCCATGGCGCGCGTTCGGGAGTGGTCAGCACTGGTCGGTCTTCCCACTGCACTCGACCGGGTGTGGTGGGGTGTGGCAGGCCCCCAAAGGTCGGCAGGAACTTTCCCTCACCTTGCAGGGCAGCGCCCAGATGCTGCGCGAGCACCAGTCCGTCGCCGGTGTCCGTCGGGTGAGCGGCAGAAACCAGCGGAAAGCCTTCAATGGCTTCGAAGAGATCCGCGTCAGCGGCGAACCCGCCGGTGGCCAAGACGATGGCATCGGCGGCTACGCGTGTTTCCGTTCCGCGGCGCAGCACGGTGGCCGCGGCCACCTGCGGCTGGCCATTTATGGTGGAAGGGCCAGCTTCCAGGTCAATCAACGGGGAATCGGTCCACACCTCCAGACGGCCAGAGCTGACCTGCTCATCGATGAGTCGACTGAAGACCTCCAACAGAGACAAACCGCCGTCGGGGCCGTAGTAACTGCGCGCCACGCGGTAGGGCGGGTGCCCATAGACGATTCTGGGAGTCTCTGGTGCGAAGCGGAACCCGTTGTCATCAAGCCAGTCGACGGCCTCGGCCGCGTGTTCCACGGCAACGCGCACGATGTCGTCGCGGTGGGTGCCACCGGTGATGGCGTCAATGTCATCGAGATGCCATTGCACGCAGTCGTCGATCCCGGCTATCTGCTGGCGACGAGCACCCGCTGCCGAAAGGTGACCGCCGGTGGTGTGAAGACAGCCTCCGATGCGGACATCCTTTTCGACCAACAGAGTGCGAAGACCCAGCGAGGCTGCCTCAATAGCGCACGGCAAACCGGCATTGCCGGCGCCAACGATCAGCACATCCCAGTGGTTCAACGCTGACCTGCTGCCAATCGCGCAGCAAATAGTCGAGCGTGAACAACGCTGGGCGTGATGAGCATGCCGCTGCAGAACGACTGTCCGGTCGTGGCTGTGGCGCCAATGACTTCACCCGCGGCGTACAGACCGTCAATGGTGCTGCCATCACTGCGTCGGACGCGGGCCTGTCCGTCGACATCAAGCCCGATGAAGGTCACCAGCGTCACGCCGTGGTTGCGCATGGCATAAAACGGTGCTTTCTCGATCCGGGCCGGAAGGAATTCGCGGCCTGTCTCGTCGGGTCCACCAGCGTCAACGGCTTCGTTGTAGCGCTCCACGGTGTCTAGAAGCCCATCGGGATCAATGCCGGCGGCCTGCGCAAGTTCGACCAGTGAGTCCGCCTTGTGGACCCCGGCGCGCACATTGGCTCGCTGGCGTACATCGTCGGGAGTCCAATTGACGACCATCGGTACGGACTCGTCAACGGCACGGTCGTCAAAAACCGTCCAGAAGGTGAGGTCCTCCACATCCACGAGGGCACGCTCTTTGGCGTCAATGCTCAACTCGTCCTCGCGCACCCAGCGCTTGCCGTGTTTATCGACATAGATCTCCCACGGCAGGCGTTCGGTCGCTGTCAGCAGCGGCCGCTCCTCCCACTGCACCCGACCCGGCGTGGTGGGGTGCGGCAGGCCACCAAAGGTGGGCAGGTAGACGCCATCGCCCTGCAATCCAGCGCCGACTGCTTCCCCCAGGAGCAGGCCATCACCGGTAGCTGTGGGATGGGCCCCGCTGACCAGCGGCAGGCCGACGAGGTCTGCGAACATCTCTGGATCGGCGCCAAATCCTCCGGTGGCGATCAGCACGGCGGGTGCGGTCACCTGCACATCGCGACCTCCGGTGTAGGCGGTCACTCCGGTGACAGCACCAGCGCCGTCGGTGAGCAACTCGGTCACGGGAGCGTTCAGCCACAACTGTGCACGACCAGCCTCAATGTGCGCCTCCAGCAGGGGTTTGAAAACTGCCAAGATCGACAGACCGGCGTCTATGCCGCAGTGGGTCCGTGGAGTTTCATACGGCTCATGTCCGTAGATGATGCGCGGGGTGCTGGGATCGAAGGCGAACCCGTTGTCGTCCAACCAGTCGACGAATTCGTGGGCGTGCTCGACCACTGGCGCGATGATGTCCTCGCGAAAAAGCCCCCGGGTGATGCGGGCGATGTCTTTGAGCCACACATCAGGGGAGTCCTGGATCCCGCGCTGAATCTGGCGCCGGGTGCCGGCTCCGGCCACATGGCCACCGGTGGTGTGCAAAGTTCCGCCGATGCGCGAATCCTTCTCAACGACCAGTACTCGCAGACCGCCGTCGCAGGCCTCAATCGCGGCGGCCAGTCCAGCGGTGCCGCCACCTACGACGATCAGGTCGAATCGGTCGTCCACTTGCTCAATCTAGGCCCGCGTACGGGCCAGCACATCAGCCACCGAACCACTGCCCTCCACCAGGGTCACCACGGCAGCATCCAAGGCGTCCACCTTCGCACTGTCGAGTGATCGGGAGGCGTTGAGGCGGAACTTCATTCGGTGGTCTTCGCGACTCAAGGGGTATTCCTGCGAGCCTCGTGAGGAGTCGCGACGCTCCTCCAGCACGGTGCCGTCATCCAAAGTCACGCGCAGCACAGCGGCAAAGGCCTCAGGGAAGATCTCGGTAGCGCGCTCGTCAACGACGACCTGCACTTTCTCGGCCAAGGCGACTCGCTTGGGGTCGGTGAAGGCACTTTGGGTGAAGTCGTCGAGGTACACCCCAAGCCCACCGCCACCGAGCAGTGCTGATGCCACGGTGTACGGGCCAGAGAACTTGGCGTGGTACGGCGTGGACGGATGAATCTTCTCCTCACGCGGCTCGCCGATGGTGCGAAATGGCTTGTCGCTGACGCCCAACTCGATCGACACGATGCGGCCGACATCGAGTCCACCGGCTCGTAGAGCCAAGGCACAGTCAATGCCAGGGTGGGTGAAGTGATTGCTCGGATAGGGCTTGTAGACCGTCCGCAACAGTTCCCAGTGCTCACCGAGCCCGTCCAGCATCGCGCCTTGATCCCAGACGCCATCGATGTAGGCGTTGAAAAAGCCGAACCGACCTTCCAGCACCGTCGGGGGACCGGTCACACCCTCGCGAGCCATAGCGGCCGCCAGCACTCCGCCGCGAGCCGCCCATCCGCAGTGAATGCGCTTGACCGATCCACCGGTGCGGTTGGCCTCAATGAC
>DPWC01000022.1 GCA_003529305.1 Actinomycetota bacterium | reverse complement strand
TGGTCGTGGGTGACGAAGATGAAGGTGATGCCGACTTCTCGCTGAATCTCCTTGAGTTCTACTTGCATCTGTTCACGCAGCTTCAGATCAAGGGCGCCAAGGGGCTCATCGAGGAGGAGCACATGTGGGCGATTCACCAGAGCTCGCGCCAACGCCACTCTCTGGCGCTGACCCCCGGACATCTGCGCGGGTCGGCGGGAGCCAAAACTCGCTAACGCCACATCGGCCAAGGCCTGTTCTGCGCGCTCGCGCCGTTGCACCTTGGGGACTTTGCGGACCCGCAAACCGTATTCGACATTCTCTAGAACACTCATGTGCGGAAAGAGGGCGTAGTCCTGAAAAACCGTATTGACATCCCGCTCGAATGGCGCGGCATTCGTGACATCCACGCCATCGAGTTCCACAGTTCCCGAAGTCGGAAGTTCAAACCCGGCAATCATGCGCAAGATGGTGGTCTTTCCCGACCCCGATGGACCGAGCAAGGTCAAGAACTCCCCGGCCTGCACTGCTAGATCAACACCTGCGACGGCCACGACATCGCCGTACCGCTTGATCACTCCCGTGAGTCGCACTGCCGGCATCGCCGGAGTCTGCGGCCCAGTCATTGAGCCACGCTAACCGACATTCGGGCTCGCTGTACCCACTGCCGCACGAGAAAGCCGGTCCCGCACGGCCACCCCAATACCCTCAGCCGGAGGCAACACCGCCACCACAGCGGCGAGTTGGAGATCATCGGCCCTACGCAGCGCGGCATAAAGGTCCTGGGCGTATTCCTCCACAGTGCTCGGTGCCACGAGACGATGGACTAACCGGTCCGCCGTCGGGACGAAAGACACCAAGCAGAGCAAGCCAACATCTCCGGGGGGCGCGGCGGCGATGACAGCGTCGGCTTCCAATGGTTCGGCCAATAACACGCGCGCCGCCGGCGCATAATGCGCAGCCAGCGTCCCTGGTGCCCGCACGGCAAGATCAAGGTCATTAATGGGTCGAGCGACCGAACCGACGACCTCCGCGATCTGCGCTTCAGTGACTCCACCGGGTCGAACGACCACCGGTATGTCGCCCGTGCAATCCACAATGGTCGACTCCACCCCGATGGCGCACTCGCCACCATCGAGAATCAGATCGCCCTCGCTTAGTGCGTCACCTAGCTCACTCAGAACATGCTCTGCAGAAGTGGGGCTCACCCGACCAAAGAGATTGGCTGAAGGCGCAGCGACACCACAACCCAATGCGTCGATCACTGCTCGGGCCACAGGATGTTCAGGACACCGTAGGGCGATGGTGGGCGCTCCCCCGGCCGCTACAGAGCCGATAGCAGTGCGACGCTGCACCACCAGGGTCAACGGCCCCGGCCAAAATCGGTGCGCCAACTTCTCGACATATGACTGAACATTGACCGCCCAGGTGTCGAGGTCGTGGACCCCGGCTACATGGACAATCAATGGGTGGTCGGTCGGACGGCCCTTGACCGCAAAGATGCGCGCGACAGCAGAGTCGTTAGTGGCGTCAGCGCCGAGGCCGTACACCGTCTCGGTGGGCAAGACGACGAGGTGGCCGTCCCTCAACGCGGCCACTGCGTGCGAGATCCCCGCCGGATCGGCTTCCATCACTGGAGTTGTCGCCATCGTGCCATTGTGACGCCTGCCCGCCGTTGCCGGAATGTGACCCAAACCGGTTCCCCTGCCGTCGCCCCACAGGGACAATCGGACTCTAGGCACGGGATCCGGACTGAGGGGAAAGGCATCCGTGGCGCTTCGTCGTCGTTCCATGCTGATCGCGCTCGGGGCGATTGGTCTTATGGCCATGCCTTTGCTGGCCGGCGCGGCGCCGCTGCCCTCGAGCACCACGACCCCGACCGGGTTCCTGCGCTTCTGCGCAGAAGCGCAGATCACCATCGCCAACATTGATACAGCCAAGTTGGTGGAAAACGGCGGGCAGTTCCAGATAGCCAATACCGCCTACCGCGACGAAAGCGACTTCGTCTTCTCCAAGTCTGCGGTGTCCACGAGTGCGAAGAAGATTCTGACTACCTCCTATGTGCAGTACGAGGATGGCTCCAGCACGGCGCAAAAACTCATTCGTTGCAAGATGCGTACCGGCGAGAGCCTGAACAAGGGCGCCTGGCCGAGCGGAGCCGGCTACGGAACAGGGCGCTTCGTCGTTGAGCCCTCCTGGGGATTCGGCAGCGCGGGCAATGGCCTGAGTACCAGCCCCAATACCGATGGGACCTGTCAGCAAATTAATCAGACCACCTTGACGAATGTGTGGGGATCGCTGAGCTCTGGCCAAAAGGCATCGGCCGCCTACAACCCCGACAACTCCACCATCGTCACCGACACCGACACCGTGGTTGGCGTCGGCCCAAGCTGGACGCCACCCGTGGCGGCGGTCACCGTCAGTGGCGGGATCGCCCACATCCCCTCGCGAGCTCTTGTTGCTACCACCTCGGGCAATGCATCCGTTGCCCCGTACTTCGAAGGCGCTCACTACTGCACTTTGGTGGCTCCGGACTTTCTGCGTCGGGTGATTCTCGGACAGGTGGCACCCAGCTGATGACTGCCACCACTGCTCGTCACCCCCATCGCCTGGGGCGCTTGGCTGCGACTGTGCTGTCCACGGCCGTTGTCGCCTTAGGCCTCAGCGTTGTCGCCGCAGCTTCACCGGCTCAGGCCTCCACTCTCACGCTGCCCTACCTCTGCACCTTCAACGCACCCAATTTGGCTGCTTCGTACGACTTGGGAATTTCCAACTATCCCGTCACGATCACGGCTCCTGATTCCGTCAATGCCGGCAATTCGATCACCGCCTCCTACTCCTTCCCGAGCGTTCCGGCGAACCTTCCTTTTGCCATTCCCGATGCCCAAGTGCGAGCCGAACCAACGGTGTCGGTCCGACTCCAAGGCGGGTCTGCACTCTTTGCTGTGACCACAACATCGGGTTCACCAAGCTCCACGGGGACGATTGCGGCCTACTCGAGTATTACGGCGCCTCAACCTGTGTCGATCTCGATCCCTACTACCACAGCCAGCGGCGCAACCCAGAACTTCGAACCGGGTGCCAAAATTGAACTCGTACCCGGCACATTCACCTATGTCGTCGTTGCTACCAGTGATAGTGATCTGAGCGGCTCGACGGTGACCTGCACGCCGCAGAGCACCACGACTGCGGGGTCTAAAACTTTCGTCAACGGCGTACCCCCGGCCAACCCCACCAGCCAGTGCGTGGCCCAGGCAGGGGACACCACGGGAGGCTCTGGTTGTGCCACACAGCAAGTGGCCTATGTGAGCATCCTGCAGGGCAATCTGACACAACGGACTTACACGAACACCACCGCAACCACCGGGAGCACTGATGGAAGTGCTCTCGGCAGTCCTGTGCAAGGCACTTCCAATGTCAATCCGAATGCCACCACTGTGAACCTTGGAACAGTGACCTCACCGTTGGCTCCAGCATCCATCGTGGGAAATCTCAACGACATCACTGTGTCGGATAATCGCGGTGGAACCTCTGGCTGGTCCCTCTCCGCAGTGTTGACGAACTTCACGGGCTCAACAGGCAAGTCGATGAACAAGTCGACCCTGACGGCCACTCCCACCTGCGCTGCTGCCACGGTCGGTGAGGCCTACGACTACACGGCCCCCGGCAAGACAGCGATCAGTGGCTTCGACGCCTCATTGGTGGCTCCTGGTGCCGCTGCGGGATCCAGTGCCCAGTCCTTCAGCGGCACCGTGGCCCTGTGCACCAAAGACGGCCAACAGAACAGCACCACGGACACCACCGGTGGCGTCTACACTGTTCGGTCACTAGTGACGCTCACGGTGCCGGCTTTCCAGGCCGCCGATCGCTATGTCGCGACTATGACGATCACTCTGGCCTAATCGGTCAAGACTGCACGACGCTTCCCCTAGCATCACCGCATGGTCATTGTTATCTCGCACGCATGGACAAAGGACGATGCGGAACACGCTGAGGCCTATATGCGATTTTCTGAAGGATTCGCACAGTTCTTCGATGATCATCCCGGTTTCATTCGCCGCATCTTGGTGCGCGGACAGGAAGACCGGACGCACTTCATGAATCTGCGTTTTTTCGACACCGTTGACTCATACACCGAATGCACGCAACGCGACGGCTATGTCGCCTATACCGAGGTGATGTACGAACATCTCCGCCCCTACGACGGCTACCCCAGAGAGTTCGTCGACATCGTCATGGACACCGGCCCGGGTGAATTCGTTCGGCCATGACGCACTTCGTCCTGATCCATGGCGCCTTTCGTGGTGGCTGGGCGTGGGAACCGCTGAGCCGAGAACTGCAGGCGCGTGGGCATGAAGTCAGCGCACCGACACTGACCGGTTGCGAAGCGGAGCGCCCCCCAGATGGTGCGGCTGTCACCTTGGACCAGTGGGTCAACGATGTCGTTCACGCAGTACGGGGTGCCGGGGAGCCCGTCGTTCTGGTGGCCCACAGCCAGGGCGGAATCCCCGTGCGGTGTGCGGTGGAACTCTGCGCGGATGCTCTTGAGCAGGTCGTCTACCTCGACGCGGCCGTCCCTGACCACGGTGAGCGCGGTGTCGACCTCAATCCCCCCGGCGTCCCCCCGCCTCCAGATGATCTAGATCCCGCGCTCAGCATTCCGCCGCGCCCTGTGGGTGCCGAACAGGGATTCACTGATCCGCAACTCACCGAGTTCGTCAACGCCCACTTGGTCTCCACACCGCTGGGTCCCTCGTTGGATCAAGCGGTGCTCACTGATGCAGGCAACGGCGTTCCTGCCCGCTTTGTGTTTTTCACTCAGACACCCGCGACATATCCGTGTCAACTGACGCGATCGCGACTTGATGCGCGGGGCATCGAGTACTCGACCTTCGACGGCCCACACGATTCACCGCTAACTCAGCCCGCCGCCATCGCCGAGATTCTGTTAGGCCAGCGGTAGCGCTCCGCACAGGAAGCGCTTTCCCACGCCCTACTGCGCGGGTGGTTGCAGAAGCGCGCGCAATGCCTCAACGCCAGTGGGTGCCGGTGCGCTCGGGACGGGCGCAGTGTCCTGGCCAGCCACCGGTGGGGGTGGTGGCAAGGGCGGTGCCGCCGGGATGCTGGCGTTGGGATCGATGACCGGTGTTGGTGCCGCCGGTGCACTCGGGGCCGCGGCTGCAGCTCCCACAGCGGCATAGCCCGGGGGCGGTGGTGGGGCCGGCGTCGTCGGCGCCGGGATAGGTGGCGGCAAGGGTGCCTGACTGGGTGTCTGGCTGGGCGGCTTGCTCAGGCTGACGGCCGCTGCCGTTGCCGTCGCAGCCGCAGCAGGTGCAGCGGCGCCGGTCGGAGCGGGAGCACCCACCGGCACCGGAGGAGCCACAGCAGGTACACCTTGCGAGACAGGCACATCGTCGAAGAGGGGGTCCTCGTCCACTGGTGCCGCCGTGGGCCGACGCTTGTACAGACCCAGCAGTGGAATCTGCAGCAGCAGCCAGACCAGGACGATCAGCACCCATGGATAAGTCGATGTCGCTATCGAGAAGGTCAAGTCCCCAGCGTTGTTGCGCTGCTGATTGACCGTCAAGGAATCCAGACCGACGAATTGACCTTTGACTCGGTATTGGCCGAATGCAGGAGCGGTCAGCGTCACCGTTTGGCGATACTCCACCGACTGACCTGGCTGAATGGTGCCTAGCGCCGGGCCGTTGCCATTGGCATCAGTGAGTAGGCCCGTTGGGTCTTCACCCTTGCCAACGGTCAGATTCAGCACCGGGTTGACCAAAGGATCAGAGCCCGTGTTCGTGACAGTCAGGATCAACTCTCGCTTGGCGGCGCCGCCCAAATACGCCGACAGCGGGCCCGAGCCACTCAGTCGTGGATCGACATCAACAGAGCGGTTGGTGACCGTCCGCGAGGGTGGTGCCGTGGGCACACCATTGACTTGGAACGGAATATCCACTGTGTTGGTGTCGGCCAATGTGGCGACATGGACCACACACGGACACGGGGTCGGCGGCGCAGAAGGGATGCCGACCTGAATGGCAATGGTTCCTGTCGAAGTTGCGGTGCTTTGCCCTTGACCCGAAGCATTGCAATCGACTGAACCGTTGAGGTAATTGTTCCCACAGACCGCCGCCGTCACCAACGAATCCGCTGGCCAACCGGAGCCCGACACGATCAAGGACTCACCGATGTTCACGATTGGCGGTGAGACAGTCGCTGTGCGACCCGTGGGGATGCCTCCCGCATTGGGGTCCTGCGGATTAAAGAATCCTGGTGCGGTTGCTGTGGCATCGTCAGCAAGTGCCGGTGCTCCTGCCAACATCACCGTAGGAGCAAGCAGAACCACACTGATGGCCGCGACAGCCCCAAGGGTCTTCGCACGCTCGCGTCGTCGCATCAGATTCCGTCTCCGGTGGGCGTCAGTGGCCCAGCCTCCTGTGCCATCTTCGCGACAAGTCCGGCCTCACGCCTTCTCCACCACACGGCCAGCACAATGCCGATGATCAGGAGTGCCAGCAAGATGAGGAAGGCGAGGGACACCACGAAGGTCGATGCCGAACCTGATGTCGAGACCTTGCCGTCTGCAGCGGTCAACTTGACAGTCGCCGTGATCTGATCAATCACCGGTGCCTTGGGGAAACTTTCCGTCAGCGTCACGGTGGATCCGGGCAAGATTTCAGGAATCGGCCCCTTGCCGGTGTTGCGCAGGGTGCGGCCGAAGAGCCCCTTCAGGGTGATCTCACGATCGGCCGTCAAGCGCACATTCCCGGAGTTGCGCACCGTGTAGGTAACGGTGGTGCCGCCTTGCTGGCCAACAAAGGGTAACCGAGCCGGCTTGGCTGAGACCGTGACCTTGGTAATGGACAAAGCTGGGGTCAAAGGCCCTGCCACGCGGACATAGACACGCACTCCCAAGGCGCGCTGGATCTGGACTTGACTGACATCACCCTGTGGAGCTGGAGCTGGCTCGATGGTGACTACTCCCCCGGCATGGTCACCGGGTGTCACGCCCCGAGGCACCGTCAGTGAGAACGGGACGATCGTTTTGCCACCGTTGGGTCCAACGACCACTTTCTCCTGATCCAGGGTGATCCACGAACCGACATCGGTGTTCTTGTCCCCGCGCTTGCGCAAGGCAAAGCCCGCTCCGCTTTCGATGTTGAACGCATCTGCGGTGTAGATATCCAGCGGCTGATCTACCTGACCAGCATTCTTAATGGTGATCGAGTCCTTGATCGTGGCACCTGGAGCGAGTTCCAGAAAGAAGAACTGTCGGGCTGTGAAGGTGCCCTGTTGAGTCGGGGAGGCCGACCATGCGCCATTGTCAGCAGCGTGGGCGGGGGAGGCGATGTTGGCAACGCCCGCAAGAGTTGCGCAGACCGCAAGCATCAAGGCTGCCCGACGAAGGCCAGAGCCACGCGTCACTTAGGTCCATCCGTTCGGTCAGCCCACCGCAGTGGGTGATGGCCACGGCCCGCTTCGGTCGTCGCACCCCGAACCAAGCGCCGGTCCAGGGAAGCGGCATGACCGAGTCGATGCCGAACAGTTGTCGCTCGAATAGGACGCCGGACCTCCCGAGGGCGTTCCGGCCCCCGAAGCGTAGGGATGGCCCTGTGGCAGGGTCAATACGGGTCCCCGGACTTCTCGGTATTGGGCGGGTGTGCCCGCGTATCCCGCCCACGGGCCAGCAGGTCTTGACACGGAAAGCCAAGTACGCTCATGCCCTGCGGGTGGTGCGTGGGTAACCAAGCCCTGCCCATCCTCACCCGATCGGTCCCCCGAGCCGCCAGCTCCTCCACTTGAGGTGGGATGCCCTCCGTGACAACCGCTGCTGTTGTGGGCTCGTCGGCTGCTGATTCCGACCCCGCACCCTCCCTGCGCTCGGCAACGCGTGCCGCCGTCGGGGTATACGGGGACGACCAGATCCCGGGGTGGAAAGAGGCGGTCACGGTTCGCGGTCGGCGGCAGGTGCTGGCACTGTCGAGCGTCAATGCCTCGATCGCACTCCCACTGACCGCACTTCTGGTACTGCTGCCCAATCTGGCTCGCGACAACGGGTGGTCCACTGCCTCGACCGGGGGTGCGCTCGTGGCCG
>DPWC01000175.1:1494-4461 GCA_003529305.1 Actinomycetota bacterium | reverse complement strand
ATTCCGTGCGCCAAGGCGAATCGATGACAGCACCGCTGTTTCGGCACGAGGTATTCCCGCCCATGTTGGTGCAGATGATGGCGGTGGGCGAGGACACCGGCGCTCTGGACGAGATGCTCCACAAGATCGCTGAGTTCTACGATCAGGAGGTCGAGGCCACCACGGAATCACTGACCGCGCTGATCGAACCGTTGATGATCGCCTTTCTCGGTGGCATCGTGGGAGCGATGATCATCGCCTTGTACATGCCGATCTTTAAGATTTTCGACCTGATCAAGTAGGTCCGCCCAAATCGGCCGGATTGATCACCCGGGCGATATCCAGAAGAGGATCTGCCCGATTTGTCCGTTTTCTGGACTATCATGCCGGCGGCAATACCCCAGAAATGCCCGAATCGGTCCGAATTCATCCCCCAGAGGGGCTAAAGGTTCCGCCCCAATCTGACGAATCACCCAGTGTCAACGAGCTTGACGGCCAGAAAGGGCACACCCGCCGTTAGGCGGGGTCGCAAAGCCAGGGGGCCGCACCCGCGGCCAGCCCAGCTGCCTCGGTCGGCGAACCGCAAGGGGAACCGGTGGGGGACTTCCACGCCAACGGCTCACGGTTCGCCCAGAAAGGGACCATCTGATGCTCGCTCGCATCCGCAAGTCCATGGAGCAGAAGGACCAGGGCTTCACCCTGATCGAGCTCCTGGTGGTCATCATCATCATCGGCATCTTGGCCGCCATTGCTATCCCCGTCTTCCTCAATCAGCGCAAGAAGGCTGTGGAGGCCTCGATGAAGGCTGACCTCCGCAGCGTCGCCAATGAGATGGAGACCTACTTCGTCGACAACCAGTCGTATCCGACGCCGTCCCAGACTGCCGCTGGTGCCGCAGTCACGGTGGGATCCACCACTGTCAAGGTGTCCAACGCGGCCACGGTGATCGCCAGTCAGACCGGAACCGGTGTGGCAGCAGGCACCTACTGCCTCAAGGCGACCAACGGAACCTCGACCGCGTGGTACTACGACAGCGATGCCGGTGGCTTGAACAACACCGGGTGTGCCTGATCTAGCTAATGACAGACCCCTCGGGGCCCGTCCGCTCCTTCGCGGCGGGCCCCGAGGGTTGTCAAGGAATGTGAAAGGAGGTGCGTGTGATGCAACGCAGTGCGATGACTCGCTCACACCGGGTTTCCCGGGGAGAGTCGGGCTTCACCCTCATCGAGCTGCTGACGGTGATCATCATCATCGGCATTCTGGCCGCTGTGGCTGTTCCGCTGTACATCGGACAGAAGCGGAAGGCGTTTGATGCGTCCGCCCAAGCGGGTTTGCGCACCTTGGCCATCATGCAAGAGGCCTACCTCACTGAGAGCGCGACTTATGGCGACTTTTCAGACCTGCAAGCCAAGGGGCTGCAAGTCAAGCCCAGCAAGAATGTGACCCTCTCTGTGGTCTACCGCGCGGGGTCGCAGGGGTTTTGCCTGTCCGCCAAACACGCTTCCTCGCCGAATACCTGGTTCTATGACAGTCAGGCCGGCGGGATTCTGAGCAGCACTGCCACCGCCTGCCCCACCTCGAATTCCACGGCGACACCTGGGGGCACTGCCGGGTCGTCGCTGACCGGCTGACCACGACGCCTCAGCCTTCAAGGAAGCGCCCCATAATGCCGATATTTCCCCACATGGAGCGCCTGCGGCGAGCCCCCGATGACGAGGGGATGTCCCTTGTTGAACTCATGATGGCCATCATGGTGTTCGGCATTGCGATGGCCGGGCTGATGGGGGGATTTGTCTCCGTCGGCCAGAAGACGCGCTTGGACAAGGATCGTGTCGCTGCCGCCAACCTTGCAGCGCGTGAGTTGGAGATCGTTCGCAATGAGTTCAATGCTTCGTCGTCCGGGCCGCTGACGGTTGCCGCTTCGTCATCAGTGACCAATGGCTACCCGCTGACCGGTGGCACGACGGGCCAGCCTCTGGTGGTCGACAATGTTCCTTACACCGTCATTCGACGCGCAGAGTGGCTTCCCGCCGGCACAGGTCAAAGCCCCTGTGATGGTGGAAGCTCGGTCACCTATCCGACCCTTGCAGTCAATGTGCAGGTCAGTTGGCCGTCGATGGGTCAAGTAGCACCCGTGGAGTCCAACACGCTGCTCACGCCACCGAAGGGAGTGTTGGCCAGCAGTGTCTCGTTCGTCGCCGTCAAAGTCTTGTCTGCTGCGGGACAGGGTCAGGAGTACATCCCGGTGACACTGACCGGACCTGGCGGAACCCTCACGGGCACCACGGCCGAGGACGGGTGTGCGACGGTGGCAGTGTCAACGGCCGGTACCTACACAGCGTCGTTGTCAAAGACTGGGTGGGTGGACTTCTACGGCGCTGCAACGCCGTCAAAATCGGTGACTGCCGCGTCATCATCGATTGCTCGGTTGACTTTCAACTATGACCGCGCCGCGTCCATCCGCGTGCGCTTGCTCACCGCTTCGGGGTATGCGCTGCCCACGGGCCTGCGGTCGGTGACATTGGCGAACACGGGACTTCAGCCCAGCGGGACGGCGGTCCGCGACATCGGCACCTCGGGTTCGTACACCCTGGCAACACTATGGCCGTTCACCGATGGGTACACCGTCTGGGCAGGTTCGTGTACGCAGAGTGATCCGGCAACGGCTGGTGGTGCTCGCGACACTGCGGTCGTGACTCAACCGGGCAACACGACTGACGAAGATGTGCTGCTCGGGGCGGTGTCGGTGACGGTGCGCACGGCCGGTGGCGCACCTGTCTCCGGAGCTGCCGTGACAGCGGTCCCGTTGGCCGCTGCTGGTTGTGCGGTGAGTGAGAACCCACTGAGTCTGGGTACCACCGACGCCACCGGCGTACTTCAGGTGTCTCTGCCAGCAGGCCAGTGGACCCTGCAGGTCACGGGCCGGACGCCATCGGGCACCTGGCCCACCACATCTGCCGTCTTGCCCGGCGCGACGCCGCTGAGCCA
>DPWC01000175.1:0-1195 GCA_003529305.1 Actinomycetota bacterium | reverse complement strand
ACCGTGTCATGAGGCACCGTGTCATGCGATCTGAGCTTCGCCGACTCTCCGCCGTCCGTTTGTCTAGCGACGCAGGGATTTCCCTCGTGGAGATGATCGTGGTTATCAGCATCTTGTCGGGTGTGCTGGCCATGGTGATGACGGCGACGATCGCCGCCCAGCGCAGCGTCAACGGCAACGCCGCTCGATTGGATCAGGTGCAGCAGGCCAAAGTGGCGATGGAATCAATGACCAAAGTGTTGCGCACCGCTGTGCGTCCGACGCAACTAAATGCGACTTGTACTGGCTGCGATCAGGCTGCCTTCCTTCAGGGCACGAGTTCGAGCGTCCAGTTCTACGCCAACATCAACAATCCGGCGAACATCGTGGGCCCCAGCCGCGTGACTTACAGCGTCGATAGCAGCGGAACCTTGACCGAAACTGTGCAGCCACCCAACGCCCATGCCGCCAGTGATTACAACTACCAGTACTGCACTCCTGGTCCCTCGTGCTCTGTCATCACGCGCGTACTTGCTCGCGGTGTTGCGACCACTAATCCCGTTTTTGCGTATTACGACGCCTCGGGCAACACCTTTGCCACTCTGCCACTGTCGACCTCGGATCTACCGCGTGTGGATTCCATCGATGTGCAGGTGTCGGTTTCGCGGAGTACGCAGGTAGCTGCGACCACCTTTATCCAGCGCGTGACGCTGCCCAATGCGGACGCTGTGCAACAGACGACGGTGCCGTGATGATGCGTCACCTACGAAGCGCTCGCGCCGCCTGGTACCGACGACTCCACGGTGTTGGTGGAGACGAGGGCATCGCCATGGTCATGGTGATGGGCGTCATCATCGTGATGAGCCTGCTGCTTGCCGCAACATTCGCCTACGCATTGGCTGTGGAGCCGCAAGCACGCCGTGATCAAGATTGGAACGGGGCATTAGCGGCAGCGCAAGCGGGCGTCGACGACTATGTGGCCAAACTCAACGCCAACGACAACTACTGGAATTCGGTGGATTGCACCAATGTCGCGCTGCGCGGTCCGGCTGCGGGCCAGAACTCGTGCGGGTGGACCGCAAGTACAGCGGTGGGTTGGCAGAATGTCAGCGCCAACAATGCCTCTGCCGGCAAGTTCCACTACGACACGGACACCTCGGTGATTTACAGCCAAGGGGCGGTGCGGTTGAGCTCAACAGGCAAGGTGGGCTCAACG
>DPWC01000023.1 GCA_003529305.1 Actinomycetota bacterium | reverse complement strand
CGGAGATTTCGATTCCGGCTTGCTCGAGCACCGCGGCCGCGGCAAACACGGGGCTATCGGTCCGCAATGCGAGCGCGAGCGCATCAGAGGGTCGGGCAGAGACTTCGGTTCCGTCGTCGAAGACCAAGACGGCGTAGAACACTCCGTCCTGCAGATCCGTGATCCGCACCGCTTCTAGGGTGCGGCCCAAGGCCGTCACCATCTCGGCCATCAGATCGTGGGTCAGCGGCCTGGGGGGTTCAACGCCCTGTTGGGCAAAGGCAATGGCGGTGGCCTCCATGGCCCCGATCCAAATGGGCAGAAACCGCTGCCCGTCGGTCTCCCGGAGCAACACAATCGGCTGGTTAGAGGGCATTTCCACCCGAACGCCGACGACTTCCATGGGCTCCATGGCCCTCACCCTAGCGAGATATTCGCGTCGGCGCCGTGGCAGCAAGTCCGGCTCATTACCCCCGAAGGTTTCGCGACAAGGCCCCCCGAACGAGGGCCGTATGGAGGCGTACCGACAGCGCTGAAAGCTCACGAGCAACTTCACCGGCACGCTCGACCGACTCGGGATCCTTGCGACCGGACAGATAGGCCACCGCTTGTTCGACCAAGCCAGCCTCCCGCTCAGCTGCAGCCCTAAACGACCGCAGATGGCGTGGCTCGAAGCCGTAGTCAGTCATGCGCGCCACCACGGTTGCCACCTCGAGCGCGTCATGGTCGTACCACTTGCCACCAATAGCGCGAACCAGTCCGGTGTCTTCGACCTTCTTCAGCAAGTCCGAGGCGATACCTGCGGCCTCCACTAGTTCAGAGCGGGTCAGCCGTGCGCCCTCACCCATGACAAAGTCGCTGCCCTCGGGCAGGCGCTCCTGCTGCCGGGATGTGCTGGTCGGCCGACTCCTGGCGGGCAATGCCGGTGGCCGGGCCCCGCGATCGATAGCGTCAAGATGCTCGCGGATCACCCGCAATGGCAGGTAATGGTCGCGCTGGGTGCCGAGGACATAGCGGAGTCGCTCCACATCGCGCAGCGAGAACTTGCGATATCCCGAAGGGGCCCGCGCCGGTTCAATCAGGCCTTCTGATTCGAGAAAACGAATCTTGCTGACGGTGACATCGGGAAACTCCGGACGCAACCGGGTGAGAACTTCGCCGATACTCAAATGGGCATCCGAAGCGGGTCGGCGCCAAGGAGAGCCCTCCGACACCGCTACTGCCGGGGCGCTGGGTGATAGACGAGTCGGTATTTGCCGATTTGTACTTCATCGCCACCAATCAGCACCGCAGCATCCACGCGTTGCCGATTGACATAGGTGCCATTGAGGCTGCCGACATCGCGAACGGCATAGCCGGAGTCTTCGCGGTGGAACTCTGCATGCCGCCGGGACACAGTGATGTCATCAAGAAAGATGTCGCTGTCTGGATGGCGGCCCACGGTCACAGCATCGGTATCGAGAAGGAATCGACTGCCCGCATTGGGACCATGACTGACCACCAGTAGCGCACTGCCAGGAGCCAGTGCTTCAAGCGCTCCAGCTTCTAGCGCGTTGGCACCACCCGCGCGCTCCCCTGCCTCGGGGATCGCACCGGTCGAGATGGCCATAGTGGCGGTGGGGTCAACGGGGCGACCATCAGCGCCAGATTGCTGCTCCACGATCGCTCCCTTCCAATTCCCGTCTGATTCCCTGACGCCAGCCTACGCGGTCAGATGGCCGCGGTGACCGCCTCGTAGGCCCCTGCGTCCAACAATTCACCGACGGCTGCCGGATCGTCAGGGGTGAAGCGCACCAGCCAGCCCGCCGCGTAGGGGTCGGCATTGATGGTTTCAGGCGAAGCCGCCAGCGCGTCATTGACTTCGATGACGCGTCCAGAAACAGGGGCGTAGATCTCGCTGACACTCTTAACCGACTCGACCTCCGCCACCGACTCCCCCGCAGCCATGTGTCGACCGGCTTCTGGAAGTTGCAGGAAGACGATGTCGCCGAGCGCATTTTGGGCAAAGTCCGTGATGCCAAATTCGGCCGAACCATCGGGCAGCACGCGGATCCACTCGTGGTCTGAGGTGTAGCGCAGGTCTGAAGGGTTCACAGGATCACCTTAGCGGCGTGGGGCGTCAGGATCGTGTCGGCGCAGGAACAACCGCCCGAACCGTGACA
This sequence comes from Actinomycetota bacterium, assembly GCA_003529305.1. Lineage (GTDB taxonomy): Bacteria > Actinomycetota > Actinomycetes > UBA12327 > UBA12327 > UBA12327. The sequence goes on along the minus strand of DPWC01000023.1, from coordinate 2,530 downwards.
GTCTGCGCTCTCACGATCGTGACCCGAACACCATCGGCCGCAGCCGTTTCGACAACGCCACCGGGGATGGTCAAACTTGTGGCAAGGGTGGCCGAATTGCCGATCGCACGAATCACTATGGGGCGCTTCGGCCCGCCCACTGGTTTGCCATTCACCAGCACGGCGGTGTCGCTATCGGTGAAGGCGGTGGACACCACCACTCGCTGTCCGTTGATCTCCATCGCTTCGGCGCCGGCATCACGCAACTCTTGGACAGTGTCAAGGACCAATCCAGCGCTGACCTCTCCACTGAGCGTGACCACCACACCAGGGCCTTCAGCGGCAACGGTGCCGGCCAGGATCCCTACTTCGTCAGCACGCCGTTGGCGCTCTTTGGCTGCGGCGGCTTCGGCGTCACGAGATGATCGAAGGCGATCTCGCGCCGCGGTCAGCGTGGTGATCTGCGCATCCAACCGTTGGCTGCGCTGGTCCAACGAGTCCAGGATCTGCACCAAATCTTCTGTGCGGGCACTGGCAAAAGGTGACTGCGTTCGCACTGACGAAACCTGCTGGACGATGCCAAAGCCCAACAAGGCGCACAGCACGCCGATGATGGCTTGCCCCCGCGTAGGTCGAGACAAGGCTGCGTGCCGCAGCCGTCCCCACGCAGGATCGCGACTCATCCGTGGAAAAGCCGGCGGCGAATAGCGGCAACATTGGCGAATATCCGAATAGTAAGGACGACAACTACCCCGATAGATAGTTGCGATCCCACCCCCAGTTGATCACCAACGAAAACGATCAAGGCAGCGATCAGCACATTAGAGATGAAGGAGATCACGAAGACACGGTCACTAAAGACTCCGTCGAGCAAGGCGCGCAGCGCACCAAAGAGGGCATCAAGTCCGGCGACAATGGCAATCGGCAGGTAGGGCTGAAACCACAACGGAACCTCGGGGCGCAAGATCAACCCGAGAAGAACACCCACGGCAAGGCCGATTCCGGCTATCACGGGGCACCACCTTTCACGACTCTGGAGTATCGCAGGACTGCCTCGCCCGCAGGCAGACGCAACACAGAGGCACTTTGTTGATCCACTTCAATGCCGTAGGCCTCCGCTGCCGCTTGGAGATCCGCCCATGCCGGTGATGTCGTCAGCCCATCTGCAAGTTGCTGTTGTGGGCCCACCGCCTCGACGGTGTAAGGGCCACTGAGGGGCCGATAGTTGACCAAGATCGCATCGCCAGCAGAGCGAATCGCCGACAGGCTCGTCAAGCGCTGCCCGTTAATGGCGACTCCTTGGGCGCCAGCAGCCCACAGGGCGTTGACGACGCTTTGCAGGTCGGTATCGAGCACCCGTGATAGTCGTTCGTCACCGGCCCGCTGCGCCTTCTCCGTTGTCGCAGCATCGGCAAGGACAAGACGAATCCCTGAGCCCTGCAAGGGAACCAACCCGGCGGACTGTGGCACAGCGGAATCAGTGGCTGCGGCGCTGCCCAACCCTGCGCTGGCCCGAGCGATCTCGGCGCGCAGGTCTTGCACCGTTGATGCCTTCTTGTCAGTAGCAATGACCTGGCTTTCGGCCCGTTGCCGCAACTCCTGTCGTTGAAGGCTTGATCCGGCGTTGATTTGGCGCAAAGCAATAGCTCCGGTCACGGTGGTCGCCGCAGCAACCAGCAGCACCACGGCCGTACTGATTCGTCGAGCATTGCTCATCGGTCGCTGGCCGCTGGAGTGGCGTGTCTCCTGATCGCCCTCTTCGGGTGATTCTGCGTCGGCACGCTGTTGGGCGGCTTCGTGATACGACGGATCCAGTGCGGTGTCGACCAAGGAGCGCAGCAGGCCCAAGGCGGCGTCACTGCTCATGACTGCTCATGACTGCTCATGGGCTACCGATCCCCACGCCATCTGCCACCGCCACCTGCCGCATACGACGCAGATAGTCCAGCGCTGACCACCAATACAGGATTGCGCCACATCCGGTAATACCCCACCCCAGAACCTGCGCAACAGCAGCGACGGAGACCTCCAGTGAACCCAAAGCCAGCATCGGAAGCCCCACGAACAGCGCAAAGGTGGCAGCCTTACCGATGAAGGTTGTGTGTTGTCGCCAGGTCGACTGGGCTCGAGTTACGAGCAACCCAGCAAATACGACGACATCTCGGGCGAGCAAGATCGCCACAAGCCACCACGGCACGATGCCGGCGATCGCCAAGCTGATCGGCACCGCCACCCCACCAATACGGTCCACGGCAGGATCCAGCAGGGCGCCCAACGCGGTGCTCTGCTGTAACCGGCGAGCCAGATAGCCGTCAAGAAAATCCGTCACGCCGGCCAAGGCCAAACACCAGATGGCTGGTGCAGTCTGGGGACCAGTGAGCAAAAAGGCACAGCCCACGCCGATCAGAACCCCGCGCAGCACAGTGAGGGCGTTCGGCAGTGTGACCACCCCGGGGGTCACGGCTGATCTGGTTCTCGCGGCGGCCGTTGTGGCCCGTCGGCTGTCACCGCCTGGTCGTCGGGCACGGCGGCAGTGCTGACAGCCTCGATT
>DPWC01000040.1 GCA_003529305.1 Actinomycetota bacterium | reverse complement strand
GATACAAACCAGAGAACACCATCGGCTTGGGGTCCTTGTAACCCCCAAGCGGTTGGGCTGCCGGCCGCGACACCGTAGTGATCGTGTCGCCCACGCGCGACTGTCGAACATCCTTCACGCCAGTGATCAGATAGCCGACCTCGCCGACACCAAGGCCCTGGGAGGGAGTCGGCTCCGGCGAGATCACCCCCACTTCGAGCATCTCGTGCATCGTCCCGGTGGACAGCATCAAGATGCGGTCTCGTTTGGCGAGGTGACCGTCCACTACTCGCACATAGGTGACCACACCGCGATAGGTGTCATAGACGCTGTCAAAGATCAACGCGCGCGCCGGGGCACTGGGATCCCCCGTCGGCGCGGGCAGGGTGTCCACCACAACATCGAGCAACTCGGCAACGCCTTCGCCCGTCTTCCCTGAGACCCGCAGTACTTCCTCCGGCTCGCAGCCGATCAGTCGCGACAGCTCGGCGGCGTAGCGATCCGGTTGCGCCGCTGGCAGATCGATCTTGTTCAGGACCGGAATGACCGAGAGGTCGTTCTCCATCGCCAAATACAGGTTGGCCAGGGTCTGCGCCTCGATGCCTTGTGCGGCATCAACCAGCAGAACGGCGCCTTCACATGCCGCCAGCGAGCGAGACACCTCATAGGTGAAGTCGACATGACCGGGAGTGTCGATGAGATTGAGGATGTGGGTACTTCCCGCATGCGCACCTGTGCGCGGCGCCCATGGCAAGCGGACGGCCTGACTCTTGATCGTGATGCCGCGTTCGCGCTCAATGTCCATCCGATCCAAATACTGCGCACGCATCTGTCGCTCACTGACCACGCCCGTGAGCTGCAGCATCCGATCAGCCAGCGTGGACTTGCCATGATCGATGTGGGCGATGATGCAGAAATTGCGGATCAACTCCGCCGGTGTGGCGCTAGGCGAGGGTGCGGGGGCTGCGCTCACCGCGTCATCGTCCCACGGGCCCCGGCGTGAGGATGGAGGGCCGCTGGTAGCCTTGGCGCACTGAGAACGGCTCAGTCCCCGAGCGAAGGCGCAGCACCCCGTGGCAAATATCAAGTCCCAAATCAAGCGGATCTCGACCAACGAGAAGGCCCGCCAGCGCAATCTGGCTGTTCGGTCCTCGCTGAAGACCGCGGTTCGTCGCTTCCGTGAGGCGGCTAGCAGCGGTGACTCCGCCGCCACTGAGGACGCTCTGCGCCACGCCTCGCGCCAGCTCGACAAGGCCGTGAGCAAGGGTGTGATTCACAAGAATCAAGCCGCCAACCGCAAGTCGGCGATGGCCAAGAAGGCCGCCTCCGTCTGAGTCGTTCACCACACGGTGTTCAAGGGCCGGTTCGCTGATGCGGGTCGGCCTTTGTGCTGCCTGCCACAGACCTAGGCTGACGGCATCATGATGAGGCAACAGGCGATGGCGCGCATCGGCGCGTTGCTCAGTTTCGGCGCAGCGATATGGCTAACCCCGTTGCCGGCCTCCGCGCACACTGACCTAGTTCGAGCTAATCCGGCGGTCAACAGCACCGTCAAGAGCGCACCCGAAAAGGTTGCCCTGACCTTTGCCGAGAACCTGCAACCCAATGGATTCGGTCTGATCGTGACCGGCCCGGATGGTGCCCGCGCCGACAGTGGAACTGCCACAGTGCAGGGCGCGACACTGAGCAAGCAACTGACCGCACTGACCTCCGCTGGTCGCTACCAGGTCACCTACCGCATCGTTGGCCCTGATGGTCATCAGGTCACCGGGTCTTATGCGTTCCGGCTGACAACTGCGGATGCCGCAGGTCGCGACTCAGCCACGATTGCTGCCACTGCGGCTGCCACTGCCACTGCCACTGCCACTGCCACTTCCGCTGCCGCTGCCGCTACTGATGACGCGCAGCCGTCGTCCTCTGGCCTGCAGTGGATCCCGATCGTCCTGCTGGGCGCTCTCGGCGTGGGCACCGGAATCGCCGTCGGTGCTGCACGGTCGCGACGCCCATCACCGTGACAGCCATGACTAACCAGCCTGAGCAGCACACGGCTCGCCCGGAGCTCTCGAGAACAGTGCTGCCGCGCAACGCCATCGCGACAGTCGCCTGCGCCGTCGCCGCAGTGGCCGCCTGCATTGGCCTGGCTCTTGCCGGCAGCAGACCCACTGCAGCGCCGGAAGGGCTGCCCGATGCCGGAGCCGTCACTGGCTGGTCATTGCCCGCGACGACGGCCATCGCGTGGCTCATCGGCGCGCTCACTCTTGGCTTGCTCATCGTTCCGGTCTTAGCCCTGGGCACGCGCACCGCACCAGACTCCACGGCGGTCATTGCCCGCTCGGGTCGCGCCGCCAGCGTCGTTGCCGTGGTGTGGATGATCGTCCTGGGCATCCAGACGCTGCTGGCAGCCTCGTTGGCTTTCGGTATACCGCCGTCGCGTATGGATGGTGCAGTTGTCAGCAGTTTCGTGCAGCAAACCGCTCAAGGTCGGGCGTTGTGCATCCAGTTGCTCGGTGCCTTCGTTATCGCCTTAGTGGCGTGGACGATCACCTCTCGCACCCAGGCCGCTGTGGCCGCCAGCGGGGCGCTACTCGTACTGCTACCGCCAGCCCTGACGGGCCATGCCTCCAGTGCCGCCAACCACGACACTGCCGTGACTGCCTTGGCGATACACATCGCCGGGTACACCCTGTGGGCTGGCGGGTTGATGGCGCTGGTGATCATCGGCACCGCTCTGCCGAACATTCTTCCCACGGCCGTGCCGAGGTTCAGCTCGTTGGCGCTGTGGGCCTTCGCGGCTACCGCGATCAGTGGCTTGATCAACGCCAGCCTTCGCTTGGCCAGTCCACTGGAGCTGTTCACCACCGGCTATGGACGCACCGTGGTGATCAAGATCGTGCTGACCGCTGTGGTGGTCGGATTGGGTTGGTGGCATCGCCGCCACAGCATGCGAACGCTGGCTGCCGCCCCAGCGTCGTGGAGTTTTCTTCGGTTGGCTGGTGCGGAAGTTCTTCTCTTCGCCGCCACCATCGGCGTCGGCGCTGCCTTGTCCAACAGCGCCCCGCCGGTCAGCGGTGCCACGGATCTCTCTGAGGCCTCCGCCGCGCGCGTGGTGTTGGGCTTCGACCTCCCCCCTGCGC
>DPWC01000209.1 GCA_003529305.1 Actinomycetota bacterium | reverse complement strand
AACTCGGCCAGCATGTACGGCACCGGGCAGCTGCCGAAGTTCGCCGAAGACCTGTTCCACATCGACAATACCGATTACTGGCTGATTCCGACGGCGGAAGTGCCGGTGACGAACCTGCACCGCGAGGAAATCCTGAGCGCCGACCAACTGCCGATTTCCTACACTGCGTACACCCCCTGCTTCCGCAGCGAGGCGGGTTCCTACGGCAAAGACACTCGCGGCATCATCCGGGTGCATCAGTTCGACAAGGTCGAGATGTTTGCTTTCGTCCATCCCGATGAGGCCGTTGCGGAACACGAACGCCTGTTGCAGTGGGAGAAGGACTTCTTGAATCTGCTGGAGATCCCCTACCGGGTCATTGATGTGGCCACGGGGGATTTGGGGGCCAGTGCTGCTCGAAAGTTTGATTGCGAGGCCTGGATTCCCACGCAAGGGAAGTACCGCGAAGTGACCTCAGCATCAAATTGCACTCAGTTCCAAGCCCGCCGTTTGGGTGTGCGTTTTCGCGATGGCGAGACCACCAGTCCAGTGGCGACGCTCAATGGCACCTTGTGTGCCATCCCTCGAACGATCGTGGCCATCTTGGAGAACCACCAGCAGGCGGACGGCTCAGTTGCTGTCCCTGCGGCACTACGGCCGTATCTGCGTAACCGCTCTTCTCTGGAACCATTGCACTCACCAGCGTGACGGACTTTCGGCTGATCGCGTCGGATCTCGACGGCACTGTGGTGGATCCCCGCGGACGGATATCACCATTCACTAAGCGCGTCCTTCGGGCAGTGGAGGAATCCGGGCGTTCGCTGGTCTTCGTTACTGGTCGACCCCCGCGTTGGATGGCACCCATTGTCGAGGAATCTGGACATCGGGGCGTTGCCATCTGTGCCAACGGAGCGGTGGTCATGGATCTTCACACCGAAGAAGTGCTGCACTCACGCTCTCTCGATGCGACGCAGTCGATGCTGGCCGTGAACCGGTTGCGCGAAGTGCTGCCGGAAGTGACCTTTGCGGTGGAACGAATCGGCGCTGGGCGGCGAGCAGATGTCGAGTTTGGCCGTGAACCTACCTATGTGCCCAGGTGGCCGACACCCGATCACCCACCGCTGGCGCCTGTTGAAGAACTGGTGGCCGAGGGCGGAGTGATCAAGATTCTCGCGCGCATTCCCCAGGCCGAGCACGCGGCGATCGATGGTGACGACGATCGGCCCGCTCACGCCCGCGCCCTGGGCCCAGACCCCACGCGCAATATTCCCGCCGCGCCGTTAGTTGATGCCCTGTTGGCCAAAGCCGCAGCAGCACTCGTCGGTGTTGCCAGCGTGACGCACTCCAATCCCAATGACACCCTGTTAGAAGTCAGTGCTCTGGGCGCTACCAAGGCTGTCGCTCTGGCGACGCATGTGGAGAGCCTCGGCGTTGCTTCTCACGAGGTGGTGGCCTTCGGTGATCAGCCCAATGACCTGGACATGCTGCGGTGGGCGGGAACGGCATATGCGGTGGCCAATGCGCATCCGGCGGTGTTGGCGGAGATCACTGGCCGTAGCGCCTCGGTTCACGACGACGGAGTTGCCCACACCCTCAACGAGATTCTGGGATTGGGACTGGCACCATAGGTCCTCCGTTTCGACCCGGCAGTGTGTCCGGCTCATAAACCGCCCGTGGTGTCAGGAGGTCGCATGGACATGAACTGGCTGTCGCCGCTGGCGCAGACCGCTCCCGCAGGCGGCAAGGGTTGGGGAGCTTTCGCCAAGTCCACCATCCCCGCGGGGACCACGATCGCGGCCTTCGGCGGGTTTGTTGTCGACCGCGCGACACTGAACACCTTTACCGATGATCGCCAGAGCCGGTCTATCCAGATCGATGACGATCTGTTCCTCGTGAGCTCTGAGGTTCCAGAACCTGGTGACATGTTCAATCATTCCTGCGAGCCCACCTGCGGGTTGCTCGGTGCCACGCTTGTGGTGACCATGCGCGAGGTGCAGCCGGGTGAAGAGTTGACCTTCGACTACGCGACCTGCGATACGCAGGACTATGACGAGTTCTACTGCCAGTGCGGACTGCCCTCGTGTCGAGGCACCATCACCGGTCGCGACTGGATGCTGCCGGAGTTACAAGCCAAGTACGCGGGCTGGTTCTCCCCCTACATCGCGCGACGCATCGCTGGGGCCACGACAACAGTGACGAGCCCCGCGGGTCTGGCCGAGAGCTGACCGGAGTGGTTGGCGAGGCGCCGAACTACAGGTAGGGCCCTGAGGTTCGGTGATCCGGAATTTCGTCGCCGCCTTCACCAGCGCCAATGGGCAATGCGCGTCGGCGCATCTCCTCAAACTGTGCCCGCGCTGCCATCTGTTGGGCGAACAGGGCTGTTTGAATGCCGTGGAACAACCCTTCTAGCCACCCCACCAGTTGGGCTTGCGCGATGCGTAACTCCGAATCACTGGGCACGGCCTCCTCGGTGAAGGGCAGACTCAAGCGCTCCAACTCATCGACCAGTTCGGGAGCCAGTCCATCTTCGAGTTCCGCGATGGACTTTCGGTGAATCTCCCGCAGGCGTGCTCGTGAGGCTTCATCTAACGGCGCTGAGCGGACTTCATCGAGCAACTGCTTGATCATGCTGCCGATGCGCATCACTTTGGCTGGCTGGGACACCAGGTCGGCGATCTCCTCTGGACCCGCGCCATCGGTGTGGGGCAGTCGCACCAGAGCTTCGGGCTGGCCATCGCCGTCCACATCCACATTGCGGGCCTCAACAGGTTGACCATCGGGTCCGATGATCACAGTGGGCGTGGTGTCGTCGGGTGTGGTCATGCCCTCATCCTCTCAGGCTGTCGTGCTTTGCGCATGGGTCAGAACAATCTTGCCGATGTGCTCGCTGGACTCCATTCGCTCGTGCGCCTGCGCGATGTCGTGCAACGGGAAGTAGCTATCGATGACCACGCGAATGTCACCGCTTTCGATCAGCGGCCAGAGGTGTTCACGCACCGATGCCACGATCGCCGCCTTTTCGTCCTCGGGGCGCTGGCGCAAAGAGGTTGCGAGCACCGCGGCGCGTTTGGTGAGTAGCCGATTGAGGTCTAACTCCCCCTTAGTGCCACCTTGCAGACCGATGACGACAAGTCGTCCATTGACGGCCAGTGTTCGCACATTGCCGTCGAGGTATTTGGCACCCATGACATCGACAATCACATCGGCGCCGTGCCCATCGGTGAGCGCTTGTACCTCATCGACAAAGTTGGCGGTGCGGTAGTTGATGGCGTGATGGGCGCCGAGGCTCAGGGCTGCTGCCACTTTGGCGTCGCTTCCGCAGGTCACGATCACCGTGGCACCCAGCAGGCTGCCGATCTGAATGGCCATGGTGCCGATCCCTGAGGTGCCGCCGTGAATCAGCAGCACCTCGTCAGCATGCAGGTGAGCGAGCAAGGCCAGGTTCGACCACACCGTTGCCGCGATTTCAGGAAGCGCCGCCGCATCGATCAGTGAAACGCCAGCGGGAACCGGAAGTACTTGCCCCTCGGGCACAGCGACGAAGTCGGCGCAGCCACCACCGGTGAGCAGGGCGCACACCTCATCCCCAATGGACCACTGAGTGACGCCGCTGCCGACGGCCGTGATGTGGCCGGAGCATTCCAATCCGAGGTAGTCACTCGCGCCCGCCGGTGGTGGGTAGAAACCTTTGCGCTGCAGCAAGTCCGCCCGGTTCAGGCCGACGGCGGCAACTTCGATGACAACCTCGTGCGCCCGCGGTGTGGGGTCAGGGACTTGCTCCCACGACATGACCTCCACGCCGCCGGGTTCCCGACAGACGATGGCGTGCACGAATCAGCCGATGGGTTGTTGGCCGGACGGCGGGGGGAACGAACGACGACTGGGGGTGGTTGGTGAGCCCACGGGCTGACCAGACGGCGGGGGGAATGAACGCCCCGACTGCTCCTGGCGCTCCACTTCTTGCGTGACGATGGCGGGGGCCGGCGAGCCTTCCGGAATGGATTCGATCGCGGGGGCCTGTGCGGCATCGGGCGCCACAAGCGTCTCGGCAGTGGGCGGATTCCAGCGACGCACTCCCGTGCCACCACCGATCGGCTGTTGTCCGCGCGGCGGCGGGAGCGCGCGCGACGCCGCGGCGCGTACACCGGCAGCCAGTCGAGCCGCGCGAATGCGGGCTGCGCGACGCAGTCGACGGCGTGCCTTGCCGCCGATGAGGATGATGCGCAAAACGATGATCAGGAAGAGTCCACCGATAATCGCAAACAGGGCGATCAGTGCGGAGTTGCTGCCCGGATCCGGTGGCGGTGGCGCATCGGCACCCGGACGCAACTCCTGAATCTGCCCTTCGGGCAGTGGCCACTGAGCAGTGGCGGTGAACGGCGATGCGGTCAGCGCCACATTCAACGATTGCGGACTGGCACCCAGCGGGATCTCCGCTGCGTTGGACTCGTTGGGTAGCAACTGCCCCAACGAGACATTGCGCACTTCAATGGGCGTGCCGTCGGTACTGGTGCCTGTCACGGTGACGAAAGGCTCCACCTGCGATGTCGTGGTGTTGGTGACTCGGAAGAACAGCAATTGTCCCTGTACATCCAAAGTCGACAGCGTCACATTCTGTGCGGTCGGTGCACTGACTCCGGAAGAGTCCGTGGGGAAGGTGCCGCCGGTGGAGTCAGCGAAGGCTGGCGTTGCGCCGGTGATGGCGGCCAGCAGCAGGCTGATCAGGACGAGGCTGCGACGGGGCAGGCCATGGCGACCGCTGGCGCGGCTCGCCGAGCGAACCCGAAGCGGTGAGGCGGGAACCACGAAAGGCCGAAGGCCCATGTGGTGGGGAAGCCACATCAGGGGGGTGACGATACCCATGGGGACAAAGGGGCGGTAGTCCCTCTTTCGGACAACCTTGGGCCACAATCGCTGTTGTGCGTGGGATGGGGATTTTTCGGCGGTCAGATCGCCCGCGATGCGCGGGTATGGCAGCGGTTTCCGGGGTTGTTGCCACGGCCCTGCTCTGCCTGACCGGCTGCGGTGGTTCGACC
>DPWC01000114.1 GCA_003529305.1 Actinomycetota bacterium | reverse complement strand
TGATCGCTTTAGGTGCTGAAGCTGCGAGCCCGACGACCAGTGCACCATCGGCGAGCAGTTCGACGCCGACTACCGCGACAAGCCGGGTGCAGTTAGTGCGCGCGCAACGCCGCCAAGCAGACGCCCTGGCTCTTGCCAGTTTGGTGGCAACGCCGCGCAGCGCTCGACTACTGGCCTCCATTGCCGCCAGCGACGCCGCCTTGGCAGCGTTGGGCACAGCGGGATCGCGCGCATGAGCCAGGCCGTGGACGCACTCAACAGTGCACTGGCTGGCGAGCACGCCGCCATCTATGGCATCGGAGTGCTGGGGGCGCGATTGGCCGGCGCCCGAGCCGCCCGCGCTGAGAGTTATCGCAACGCGCACCGATCCGCCCGCGATGCCTTGATCATTCGCATCGCCACACTGGGGGGGCAAGCATTGGCGGCAGAGCCTGCCTACCAAGTAGCCGTCGGTGGCGGGGTCACCGCAGCACTGGACCAACTGGCCGGCATTGAGGAGCGCCTAGCGGACCGCTATGCCGAATTGGTGCTGCAGACCGATCCGGAGATCAGAAAACTGGCGGTCGGCGCACTGCGTGACTGTGCGCTGCGAGCAGCGGCATGGCGTGGCCGCGCTGAGGTCTTTCCCGGGCTGACCGAACCGCGACCGACCTCAGCCCCCACGCCGTAAGCCCTTCGCCGGGGATCGCCGCAGGGTTACGACCCGCGCACCTCAGAGGCGATCTCGTCAATGGCCCGCTCCAGCAGCACTAACCGGCGCTCACCAGAGCGACGATCGCGCACCTCCACCACGCCATCGGCAAGTGCCTTACCCACCACCACGATGGTCGGAATGCCCAACAGTTCGGCGTCTTTGAACTTCACCCCGGGCGAGACTCGATCGCGATCGTCCAGCAACACCTCCAGCCCCAATGCCGTCAAGCCCTGAGCAATCCGCGTGGCCTGCTCCGCAACTGCAGCGTCCTTACCGGCCTCCACGATGTGCACATCGGCCGGTGCGATGCTGCGCGGCCAGATCAACCCCATTTCATCGTGACTTTGCTCAGCCACTGCCGCCACCGCGCGCGAGACACCGATGCCGTAAGAGCCCATGGTGACCACGCGTTGCTGACCGGAGTCATCAAGGACTTTCAGGTCCAATGCCTGCGCGTATTTGGTGCCGAGTTGGAAGATGTGCCCGATCTCGATGCCCCGCGCTCCTGCCAAAGTGCCGTGGCCATCGGGAGCGGGATCACCGTCGCGGATCTGTGCGGCCTCGATGGTGCCGTCGGGTGTGAAGTCGCGGCCCATCACCAGATCAACAGTGTGCTGACCGTGCTCGTTGGCACCAGAGATCCACACCGAACCACTGACAACTCGAGGATCCACCAAGTAGCGAATGCCGGATGCGGTCGTTGAGCCCAGTATTTGCGGACCGATGTATCCGCGCACCAACCCAGGGTGCCCAGCGAAATCCTGCTCTGTAAACGGCTCGACAGTGGCGGGGAAGACTGCAGCCTCCACCCGACGCAGATCGACCTCGCGATCCCCTGGGATGCCGACCACCAAGGGCTCGGTGCGCCCGTCCAGATAGCTCAACTGCAAGACGACATTCTTTAAGGTGTCCGCCGCCGACCACGGTCGTCCGTCGGTGCGCGGGAATTCTCGATTAGCCAGGGCCACGAGATCGTCGATGCTCTCGCAATTCGGTGTCGCTTCGACATGGGCTGCCGGAACTGCACTGGCGTCCATGGCCTCGGGCACCGGCGTTACGACGGCTTCCACATTGGCGGCGTACAGACCATCGGAACTGCGCACAAAGGTGTCCTCGCCGTGCTCGCACGGAGCCAAGAACTCCTCGCTGCGACTGCCACCCATGGCACCGGCCATGGCGCTGACCACCACATACTCCAAGCCGAGACGATCAAAGATCCGGATGTAAGCACGGCGATGTTGCTCGTAGGAGCGCTGCAGGCCAGTGTCGTCAAGATCAAAGGAGTAGGAGTCCTTCATCACGAATTCACGGCCGCGCAGGATTCCTGCGCGCGGACGAGCTTCATCGCGGAACTTCGACTGAATCTGATACAGGCTGATCGGTAGGTCTTTGTAACTGGAGTACTCGCTCTTGACCAGCAGAGTGAACATCTCCTCATGCGTGGGACCGAGCAGGTAATCCGCGCCCTTGCGGTCTTGGAGTCGAAAGAGGGTGGGTCCGTATTCGTCCCACCGACCGGTGGATTCGTAGGGCTCCCGGGGAAGCAGGGCAGGAAAGTGCACTTCCTGCGCACCGAAGGCATCCATCTCTTCGCGCACGACGCGCTCCACCCGGCGCAGCACCCTGTACCCCAGCGGCAACCAGGTGAAGATGCCCGGCGCTACTCGACGCACATAGCCGGCTCGCACCAACAAGGTGTGGCTGGGAACCTCGGCGTCGGCAGGGTCCTCGCGCAAAGTCCGCAGGAACAGCGTGGACATCCGCAGGATCACAAGGCGGCCTTCCGGTTCTAAAACATCAACGATGGATTTCGACAGGATCCACCCGAGGCGCGCTCGAGCGTTGTCAGGCTACCGGGATCAGAACAAAACAGAGGCGAAGGTGTCCGTCTGCGTCATCCCCGTGGCGAGATAGCTGCGCCGTGCCGCAGTGTTGTACGCATTGACATACAGCGACACCGTGGGGGCGAACTGCGCGCGGGCGTAGCGAATCGTCGCGGCCATTCCGCCAACGGAGAGGCCTTGTCCGCGATGGGCAGGATCGACCCACACTCCGACCACCTGACACACCCCACCGGCCACTGAACCGATCTCGGCCTTGAAAAGCACTCGACCGCCTTCAATGCGAGCCACTGCTCGGCGCTGGGCAATCAGCTCGGCAATGCGCTGGCGATACGAGTGTTCACTTTCGCCCGCCGTAGGGGGAACACCAACTTCCTCGGTGAACATCGCTGAACATGCCGGCAAATAGAGATCAAGTTCATGGGCGGTGACAACCCGCACCAGCGGATCAGGCTCCACACTCGGTGGACCTGTGATCGTCATGACGGGCTGATCCATCCGCTCGCTACGGGCCGGACCCCACGACGGCTCGAGCCAACGCCACAACGCGGCCACTTCTTCTTGCGAGCCCACGATTGATGAGCACTGACGCCCGTATCGACGAGCACGATCAGCGAAAGCCTGCAATGCCCCGGCGGTGGCCTCCACGGGAACAAGGTTCGCGCCGTTGAAGCAGGCCGAGACCAGACGGTCTTCCACGAAGTAGCCCCACAGCAGTCCACCGAGGCGCCAGGACTGCACCATCGTGGCCTGAACCCGATCAGCGACAAAGCAATGCCGAACCGGATCGCGCTGCAACAGCACTTGCAATGCGGGCAGATCGTCAGGACCTAGTTCGCGCACCTGCGGTGCGCCGGCGCGAGTCGTCGAAACCTCATCAATAGCCATCAGTCAGGCTGCCCATCGCGAGGCGTCAATGGACTTCCACGATGGCACCGGAGACCTCGGAGGCCGCTTCCGGATCGACACCCATCTGCTCGGCCAGCACCAGAGCCTCTTCGATCAAGGTCTCCACAATCTGCGCCTCCGGCACGGTCTTGATCACTTCACCGCGCACGAAGATCTGTCCCTTGCCATTACCCGAGGCCACACCAAGGTCGGCTTCCCGCGCTTCGCCGGGTCCGTTGACGACGCAGCCCATCACGGCCACTCGCAAGGGAACAGTCAGACCCTCCAACCCTGCGGTGACTTGCTCCGCCAAGGTGTACACATCCACCTGCGCCCGACCACACGAGGGACACGAGACGATCTCTAAGCCTCGCTGCCGCATACCCATGGATTCCAAGATGGCGATGCCGACTTTGACTTCTTCCACTGGCGGCGCGGACAACGACACGCGAATCGTGTCGCCGATGCCTTGGGACAACAACGCACCAAAGGCCGTGGCCGACTTGATCGTGCCCTGAAAAGCCGGCCCAGCCTCCGTCACACCCAGATGCAATGGATAGTCACATTTGGCCGCAAGAAGTCGATAGGCCTGCACCATGGTGACGGGGTCGTTGTGCTTGACCGAGATCTTGATGTCCCGAAAGCCGTGCTCCTCAAACAGCGAGCACTCCCACAGCGCGGACTCCACTAGAGCCTCAGGTGTGGCTTTTCCGTATTTCTCCAGCAGTCTCTTGTCCAGGGAGCCAGCGTTGACACCGATACGAATCGGCACCCCGGCATCACCGGCGGCCTTGGCAATGTCTTTGACCTTGTCATCGAACGCTTTGATGTTGCCCGGGTTGACCCGCACTCCCGCGCACCCGGCATCAATGGCGGCGAACACATAGCGGGGCTGGAAGTGGATGTCGGCGATCACCGGGAT
>DPWC01000153.1 GCA_003529305.1 Actinomycetota bacterium | reverse complement strand
CGGACGCTAGCTCCGCGGGCCCGGCAGGACACCGTGGTGGTTGCTGGTGATCGAACAGTGCGAGTCAAGGGAACCGCCACGGGAGTGGCGGTGGATGTTGAAGCCACCGTCGATCGAGCGCGTTCGGTGCTGCACAACGGGGCACTGCTGAGCCGACTCCTTGGTCGCGGTGGTCAGGTGGAGCCCGTTTTGGTGGTTCGAGAATCCGTGGTGGGCCGAAAGTCGAAAGCGTTAGCGGCGCGACTGAGTACACCCGTGCGCGAGGGTGCACTGGACTTCTCGCAGGGTCGGGCCCGACCGGTGTTGCCGCGCACCGGCACACTCGTTGAGGCCGCGCAGGTGCGCCAAGCTTTGTTAGCGTCGGCCACCGCTACCAACCATCGGATCACCGTGACGACGCGAGAGCAGCGCCCCACCCTGACCGATGATCAAGTGCGAGCCGCCGCCGACACTTTGGGCGCTGTTGCGGTCAGTGGCCCACTGGGACTGCGCGTGACTGCCACCGGAGCGAACCCGGTGGATCAAAGCCTGACGCTGTCGGTGAAAGACTTCGCGCCCTATCTGAAAACCACGGTGACCGATGGCGCTTTGGCACTGGCCGTTGATGGCCCCGGGTTGATCGCGTCGTTGGCTCAGGACCTCAGCGGCGTTCAGCGCACCGCACGGGATGCGACTTTCACGATCACCAACGGAAAGCCAGTCGTCGTGCCCTCAGTGGTCGGCCGGACTCTGGACCCCGTGCAGGTATCCGAGTCAGTGGCCGATGCGCTGGCCAGCACAGGCCCCCGCGTCGCCTCCGTGGGACTGGTGACAACGCCACCGGCATTGACCACTGCGCAGGCACAGAACCTCGGTGTGGTGGAGCGCCTGTCGACCTTCCGGCAGAAGTTTCCGTACGCGCCATATCGATACCAGAACATCGGGCAGGCGGCCGCGCGGGTCAATGGCACCTTGTTGTTGCCAGGTGAGGTCTTCAGTCTCAATCGCATCGTCAAAGAGCGCACGCCCGAGAACGGTTACACCAAAGGATTTGTCATCTCTGGCGGGCGACTGACCGAGGATTTGGGTGGCGGAGTCTCCACGATGGCTACGGCGACTTGGCATGCCGCGTTCTTCGCGGGGCTAGAGCGTATTGAGCAGCGCGCTCATTCGTTCTACATCTCGCGGTATCAACCTGGCCTTGAGGCCACTGTGGCGTGGGGGCAACTGGACTTGAAGTTCCGCAATGACTCGCCTCATGCGGTCTTCATCACTGCTGTGCGGGGAACCAACTTCGTGCGGGTATCGATGTATGGCACCAAGCGATACGACATTTCTGCCGACTCGGGACCGCGCACCAATGTGCGGTCGTACCGCACTCGCACTGATTCGGCAGCAGATTGCACACCACAGTCAGGCTCGGAAGGCTTCACCATCGTCGTGACTCGCGTCTTCCGCCAAGCCGGAAAAATCATTAAGCGCGAACCACTTCAGACCGTCTACAACCCGGCGGATGACATCACCTGCCAAAAACCCACCCCGAGTCCGTCTCCGTCAGTCAGCGCAACGGCTAAGCCGACGCCGAAACCCACGGGATAGCTCAGCAGGGTCACCAAGAATGGTCGTGGCGTATCACCACGATGCACGCCGTCACATGGACCACTGTTGGCCGTCTTTGGTGTCGGTGACCGTAACGCCCAAGGCAGCGAGTTCATCACGCAATCGATCGGAATCCGACCACTGCTTGGCAGCGCGCGCGGCGTCTCGCGCCGCCAGCAGTTCCTGAGCTCCGGCGGGCAGATCCACCACCACGGGAGGGCGTCCCACATTGCGGGCCAGATCGATACCAAGGAGCCGATCAAGGTGGGCGAAGGTCTCAAATCGACTGCCCGCTGGCACGGATTCGTCGCGTTCAAGTCGACGCAGTGCACGAATCGCCCTGGGTGTATCGAGATCGTCGTCGAAGGCAGCGACTACCTCGTGTCGCGTCGGGTCATCCATGGGCGCTGATGGCTCTTCAGCCCACGCGGCCACCTTGCTGCGCCAGCGATCAAGCGTCAATTGGGCGGCACCGATGGCCTCCCAGGTCAGGTTCATCTGCTGGCGGTAGTGGTGCTCAAGAAAGCACAGCCGCAGCGCCAGCGGGTCAAAGCCACGATCAATCACATCACTGACGAGGACCACATTGCCGGTCGACTTCGCCATCTTGCGGCCGTCGAACAGCAGATGTTCGGCATGCACCCAGTGCCGCACAACTTCGTGACCAACTACCGCATCACTTTGTGCCTTTTCGTCCTCGTGGTGCGGAAAACGCAGATCAATGCCACCGGTATGAATGTCGATGGTGGGGCCTAGGTGGTGCAGGCTCATCGCCGAGCACTCGATGTGCCACCCAGGAAAGCCCAGACCCCACGGTGTCTCCCAGACGAGTTGGGTGCGCGTGGTGCCAGCGGATTTCCACAGCGCCCAATCCGCATGAAAGCGCTTGCGACCAGATGCCTCCGGGTCTTCTTCCACAGTGAAGCGATGCCCCGGTCGCAATTGATCTAATCGGTTGCCGCTGAGAGCTCCGTAATCGCTGATGGATTGCGCATCGAAATACACCGACCCATCACCACCGACATAGGCGTGACCCTTGTCGATGAGCTGACCGATCAGATTGATCATCAGATCGATGGATTCGGATGCGCGCGGCGCGATGTCGGCCGGCCGGATCCCGAGGCGGTCAAGATCGGTGAAGTAGGCCGTTTCATAGTGCCGTGCCACATCAAGAGCCGAGCGATTTTCGGCGCGCGATTGACTCAGCAGCTTGTCCTCGCCGCCTTCTGCCAGCCCTCGGTCGTCCGCCATGTGTCCGACATCAGTGATGTTCTGCGCCACGGTGACGCGCAGACCGTGGTACTCACCGATACGGCGGATCAAGTCAGTCAGCAGAAAGGTGCGCAGATTGCCCACATGCGCATCGCGATACACGGTGGGGCCGCAGGCGTAGACCGATAGCGCACCGGCACTTGCGGGGACGATGTCCTCCACTTGTCGAGTGCGGGTATCGGTGAGGCGGAGCATGGGCCTCCTTGGCGGGTGAACGGGCAATGGCGTGCTGAGGTGTCAGCGGACCCGGGGTGTGCTGGCGGGCGGGATTGTCTTGGCCGCCACGATCAGCCTAAGCGGAACGCAGACCTCCTCGCCGGTGCGCCGACGAATGCAGACCTCCTCGGCTCCCCACGAGAGCAATTCGCCAACGATGTCGGTGAACTGTGGTTCGCCAGGGGTGTCGTTCGTAGCGGGCAGGTGGTGACGAACGCTCACGCGCTGGCCCACATCAGAAGGGCCAACACGGATTTCGAGGCGCCCGCCATGGCGTAGAGGTCCCGGCTGCGACACGGGCAACCCCCCATCAGGACATCTAGCGTGGCGGTGGCAATACTAGGCATCGCGGCTGCTGGCCGCTGCAGACAAAGTCTCGTAGGAGGAACCGCTCGTGACGTACCTGATCGCGCAGCCTTGCGTCGATGTCAAGGACAAGGCGTGTATCGAAGAGTGCCCCGTCGACTGCATTTATGAAGGCGGGCGGATGCTGTACATCCAGCCCGATGAATGCGTGGACTGTGGTGCGTGCGAGCCGGTGTGCCCAGTCGAGGCCATCTTCTACGAAGACGATCTGCCAGCGGAGTGGTCCACTTTCGCTGCAGCCACGGTGGAGTTCTTCGAGCCATTGGGATCGCCAGGTGGCGCGGCACGCGTGGGCAAGCAAGAGCGTGACGCCCAGATGGTTGCGGACCTTCCCCCCGCGGGGTAGTTCGTCTCACTGTGGACCTTGGTGCGGCACCCCTATCGCGGTTACCCGACTTTCCTTGGGACACCATTGCTGCTGAGGCCGCTCTTGCGCGATCCCATCCCGATGGCATCGTCGATCTATCCGTAGGAACACCGGTGGATCCAGTTCCTGCTGGTGTTCAACAGGCCCTCGCCGGCGCCACCAATTGGCCGGGATATCCCACAACTCAGGGCACGCAAGCGCTGCGTGAGGCGGCCGCAGGTTGGTTGGTTCGCAGTGCTGCATCAATTCATCTCGACAGCGATGCGGTCTTGCCTGTGGCCGGGACCAAAGAACTCGTGGCGTGGCTTCCGACGCTGATCGGAGTTGGTGATGGCGCCCTGGTGGCGGTGCCGTCGCTGGCGTACCCGACTTATCGCGTGGGTGCAGAACTGTCGCGAGCGCGCGTGGTGGTGGCCGACCATGCCGATGACATCCCGGCGGAAACGGCGCTGGTGTGGATCAATTCGCCGTCCAATCCCACTGGTGCGGTCCTGAGTGTCGACCAGATGGCAGCGCTCGTGGCGCGCGCCCGCGAGGTGGGGGCCTTGGTGGCCTCGGACGAGTGCTATCTCTCGTTGGGGTGGGATGCCGAGCCGGTGTCAGTGCTGGATGCCCGCGTCAACGGCGGTTCACTGGATGGTGTGTTGGCGGTGCACTCGCTCTCCAAGCGGTCGAATCTGGCGGGCTATCGCTGCGGCTTCGTCGCTGGTGATCCAGCCGTCATCGCGGTGCTTCTGGGAGTGCGCAAGCACGCTGGCATGATCGTTGCTGGTCCGATACAAGATGCGGCGGTGAGCGCACTCGATGACGATGCGCACGCTGTGGAACAAAAGCAGCGATACCGCGCTCGACGCGAACTGTTGAGTCAGGCCTTGCAGTCAGCTGGTTTCACTATTGAGCATTCGCAGGCGGGCCTGTATCTGTGGGCCACGGCGGGCGAAACCGCGAACACCAGGGTTCCTCGACTGGCGGCCCCCCGCATCCCCCTGGCCCCCCGGGCTTTTTTCCGGGCCCCGGGGGGGCGCCC
>DPWC01000212.1 GCA_003529305.1 Actinomycetota bacterium | reverse complement strand
GTGTGCTCTTCCGATCTGCGGTTCCTCGGTTTCCCCATTGATCGGTGGCCAGCATCACTGGTGGCCTCAGGGACTTTTGTTGTGGCGCTGATCGCCATTGCGTGGTTGGTGTGGCGCGCCCCGGTGACGCCGCGCATCGGCAGCCTGTTGTTTCTGGTCGTTGCCGCGTTCTGCTTAACCAACAAAGTGTATTCGCCGCAATACGCATTGTGGTTGCTTCCGCTCATCGTTCTTGCGCGCCCTCGTTGGCGTGATGTGCTGATTTGGCAGGCGGGTGAGGCGATTTACTACATGGGTGTGTGGTTGTGGTTGCACCACTTCTCCGACGATCGCAACAGCTTGGCTGATCAACCGTATGCGCTGCTGATCATGGTGCATGTTGCCGTGACCCTCTATCTTGTTGTGCTGGTTGTTCGTGATGTTCTGCACCCGGATCGTGATCCGGTGCGCCGCAGTAACCACGGCAGTGACCCCTTAAGTGGCGATCTAGTGGGGGCGCGATGAGCCAGGTCTCCTTAGAAAAGGGTGGAGGCCAACTGGCTGGCCCCTCTGCTGCGGATCTCTCAGGTTGGCCTGGGGTCTTGGGCCGATTGCGGCGCGCGGATATCGAAGTCCTGATGTGGTGGGCCGTGACCCGCATCGGCACTCTCGTTGCGGTCGCATCAGCAGCCTGGTTACTCACGGACAAGGGCAAGCCCAGTGGTGCGCTGGCGCGTTGGCGGCAATGGGACGCCGTCAACTTCGACACCATCGCCCGCTTTGGCTACAACGGCGATGGCTCGCGCAAGAACCCCTACTACGAGGCGTTCTTTCCGGGCTATCCGCTGAGTCTGCGACCCCTGATTGCCCTGGGAGTGCCCGCGACTCTGGCGGGCCTGTTGATCACGGCAACGGCATTGGCCGTGGCCGTTGTGGCGTTGCGGCGACTGGCGGATCTGGAACGCGAGCCGGGTGTTGGTCGCGCGGCAGTGATCGTTCTGCTCGCCTCGCCCTGGGCAGTCTTCTTGTTCGCCGGCTATAGCGAGGCTCTCTTCCTGGCGTTCGCCATCTCCGCCTGGTACTTAGCCCGCCGAGGACGGTGGTGGTGGGCCGCCGGACTTGCTGCTGGTGCGGCAACGGTGCGCATCAACGGACTCTTCCTTGCGGCGGCGCTAATCGTGTTGTTTTTGACCCGCCGCGAAAACCGACGATGGGATCAAGCTCCTGCACTGCTCCTGCCGTTCTTCCCTGTGGCGATCTATTTCAGTTATCTCTACCAGCGCACGGGTGACTGGGGACGCTGGTTCACCGCTCAGAAGGCTGGCTGGAATCGTGAGTTCACGCTCCCGTGGGAGGCATGGCGCACTACCTGGCGGGGCGCCTTCGGCGGAGGACAGAGCACGAACTGGGTCTGGATGTGGCGCGCGGAACTCATCGCCGCGATGGTGGTGGTGGTAGTGCTGGGGTGGCTGATCAGTCGGCGCCGTTGGCCGGAGTTGACCTATGTGGGGTTGTCGGCGATCGGCCTGCTGTGCTCGCAGTACTACCTCTCGATCCCGCGGTCATTCCTGCTGTGGTGGCCGGTGTGGATTGGCATGGGTGCATGGCTGCATCGCCACCCACGGTGGTGGCCGTTGGTGTTGTCGGTGTCAGTGCCGCTACAGGTGGTACTCGCGATCACTTTCACCCGAGGGTTGTGGGCCGGTTAGGCGTCCTGATAGGCAACCGGAGGGATGCTCAGCGTGTCGATCCCTGCGGCAGCTTCGGCCTGGCGAATCTGCTCGCGACCCACTCGGACATCAAGCAGTTCCTTGACCCGCGGAATCCCGAGGAAGTTCTCAGAAATCTTGTTCATCGGGTCCAGTTCGTAGCCGTAGCGACGCAGTAGGTGGTCGCGCTCCATGAGTTCGTTGCGGCCGGACTCTGGCAAGGGGTTCTTCATGCCCTCTTTCCACCACCCCAGCCAGGTGTTGAAGCGCGCATTGGCGGCCTCACGCAGAATCGGGATCACCTCGGCTTCGCTGCCAAGTTTGGCGGTGTAGGAGTGTGCGTTGGGGCCATTGAGGGCGCGCATGTAAGTGCCGTGAGAGACCGACCATTCGAAGTGGTTGTCGCCGCGGAGCTTCAAGAACGCCTCGTTCTCAGCGTCGTAGTACTTCGTCAGGTAGTCCACATCAACGCGAATATCACGACGGGCAACCAACTCGGAGTAGTAGAAGATCTGCGGGATCGTGCCGAACACCATGACCAGGTGCGGAACATCGGTCTCCTGCGACAAGAAGACCTGCAGGTTCATGTCCAGAATCGACGCCTTGCGGTTACCGATCCAGGAGTGCGCCACATGCTCGGCGTGGGGACCGGTCCAGGTCTGCATGGAGCCTTCAAAGGTCGTCTCCATCTCGCCGGTGTCAGCGTTGGGCTTCTGGTTGGCCCAGTAATCCAGTCCGGCGGAGGCGGTTTGCGGTTCCAGACCCGGGATCTCGGCCATGACGCAGTCCTTCAACTCGCCGAGGATGCCGTAGAGCTGGCGGTGCGTTTCCGTGACATCCACATCGGGGTTCTCGGCGAGAAACTCGTGGATGGTCTTGGTCTGGCTGTCTTGCACCGTCATCGCTACTCCCTTGGCTGATGGACCTGCGGCGATTCAACACCATGACTCATGAGGGTCGCAGGGACTCCGACTAAATGCCCTCGATGCGGTCGAAGTAGGAGGTAGTCATGCGTACCTGACACGGCACCGGACTGCCGATCGCGGGCGGCGCGACATCCTCTGGCAGCCACAGCATGGAGACTTGCATGTGCGGAGGCTCGGCAAACCAGAGCCGCTGGCCAGCCAGCCGAAACGGTGAGGGCGAGCGACCGGCGACCTCCAGTCCGGTTCGTACGAGCGCGCGCCCGCGGCGCACGACGCCGCGCGGTGGCACGGGGGCTTCTAGGCCCACGCCATGAGCCGTGCCACCAGAAACCACCAACACATAGCCCGCCTTGGGTGCAGCCTGTTGCCGGTAGCCAACGCGATCACCCTTAGCCACTCGATGCACATCTAGCACCGTTGCTTCCAC
>DPWC01000092.1:4668-4826 GCA_003529305.1 Actinomycetota bacterium | reverse complement strand
CTGCGCTACCAGTTGTTCTTCGATGACCGCAGCCTTGATGGTGATGTCGTCAAGCTCATCAGCGGCGTCAAGGTCGTCACTGATCGGATGAGCGCGCCCTATCTCAATGGCGCGACGATTGGCTTTGTGGACACCATTGAGAAGCAGGGTTTCACAAT
>DPWC01000092.1:0-4405 GCA_003529305.1 Actinomycetota bacterium | reverse complement strand
ATTGAGAAGCAGGGTTTCACAATCGACAACCCCAACGCCAAGGGCTCCTGTGCCTGCGGTGACTCTTTCAACTGAGTGACGCCAGCGATCGCGAGGCCATGGCACTTGTTGGTGGTGGCGTAGAAAAAGATGCTTCGGGGGAATTAACTTCCGCCTGTTGATCCTGGCACTGATCCCGATGATGGTTCGGGAGTGCTGACGCCCCCAGAGTTTCTGGCAGATGGGCTCGGCGGGGCTCCCGTTGGCGCAGTAGCGCTTTGCCGATAGCGATCCTGCACCGCACTGATGGCGGTGACACCAGAACTCGTGGTGCCGCCAGCGGTGACTTCCGTGGTGAACAGCCAGGCTGGTGCAAGAACCAGGTGATTGTCGGTGGCGGTGTCGGTGTCGAGCATCAAACCGAATTCAGCAGATGTCACCGTGGGAGTGCTCACTGGCAGGCAGCCGGAGCCATCAGGGGCGATAGGGCACAGGGCGAGTGCGGGCTGCGGAAGTTCGGACCAGCGCTGTAGAGCTTCTTGCGCGCTCACGGTTGCGTACCGGGCTCGAAGCTTCCAGGTTGCTAGCGATCCGGAACCGGAGATCACGAGGCGGCGGCCCGATGCTGTGCCCACCACAACGAGTGTGTTCAGTCCCGAGGTCGGTAGTGCCTCAATCACTGGCGACCCGGTGTACTGCACCACATCGCTGGCACTGGTGAGCTCGATGGGTTCACTCACGATGCGCGCTGCATCATCGATACCGCCGCTTTGGAGAACGGCGGCCGCTAAGGGCTCTACCTCAGTGGTCGCAGCCGGTGAGGCACTGGATTGCGTGTCAGGTGTCGCCACGCCAGAGGGCGAGGGGGCGATGGGCAGCGGAGAGCTAGGTGGCGAGGCGGGGGTGGCCTGCACCGTGCTGCTGGGTTCCACACTTGTTCTGGTCGACTCTGGTGTGGCAGTGATCGAGCAGGTGCCTGAGCCGTTCTCCGGGGCGACCGAGAGGTCGCACGAGATGCCCGTTGCGTACTGCCACGACGAGCGCTCATCTTTGAAGACGATCAGCGTGGGGTCTGTGGCGGTGCGCCCCGCGACGATCCATCCGCCTGGTTCTTCTCGTAAGGAGCCGGAGGCACCCAGTGCGGTTGCTAACGCTTGGACGCGTTGCCGCGACGGTTTATTGCCGGTGGGGTCAAGGACGGGTCCGTCACTGGGACCTTCGGGGAAAGTTGTGGTGGGCGCTGGTGTGGGTACCCCGGAAGCGTTGGCTGGTGCGATGGAGGCGGACTTGGCTTCGCCGGATGCTGAGGCAAGAGCCAGTGGTGGCAGGGAGTCAGACGAGCAGGCACTCAGGGCCACAACGGCGGCGCTCAGCACGATCCATCGATGTGCCCTGTGTAATGCGGAGTGGATGGGCATTCGGTTGTCCTCTCACACCTGCCACGGTGGCCTTCTGCGTCGCTCCGACGGATGGTTGGCGCACAGGGTTCCCGCCAGTGCTCAATCACTAAGGTTCTGCCGTCTGCCTTAGAGGTCGACGGCGCGATGATGACCAAACATCACTGCTGATGCTACGGGAAGTAAAGGGTGGATCCAATGAACATTGTGGTGACCGGATCGATTGCGACCGACCACCTGATGACCTTCCCCGGCCGATTTGTCGATGCCCTCATTCCGGACAAGCTTGAGGCACTGTCCGTCTCGTTCTTGGTCGATGGCTTGGAGGTTCGTCGCGGGGGAGTAGGGGCGAATATCGCCTTCGGTATGGGGATGCTCGGTCTTCGGCCCACATTGGTCGGCGCTGTTGGTAGTGATTTCGCGGACTACGACGCTTGGCTGGTTCGTCACGGAGTGGATACCGCATCGGTGCATCGCAGCCCTGACCTGCACACCGCGCGTTTTGTGTGCACGACGGATCTCAACGCGAGTCAGATCGCTTCGTTCTATCCGGGAGCGATGTCGTTGGCACGCGACATCGAACTTGCTCCGGTGGCGGATCGTCTCGGTGGACTTGATCTTGTCGTCATCGGTCCCAATGACCCAGACGCTATGAAGCGGCACACTGCCGAGTGTCGTTCGCGCGGTTTGGCCTTTGCAGCGGATCCTTCTCAGCAGTTGTCCAGCATGGAGGGCCCGGACATTCTCGAATTGATTGACGGCGCCACCTTCTTGTTCACCAACGAATATGAGGCGGCGCTGACCGAATCCAAGACGGGTTGGTCGGCGGATCAAATCCTGGCGAGCGTCGGTACACGCATCACCACGCTGGGCTCGCAAGGGGCGCGTGTGGAATCCCAAGGAGCGCCCGTGGTCGAAGTCGCGGTTCCCCAAGAGCGGGCCAAGGCCGATCCGACTGGCGTTGGCGATGCCTTCCGGGCTGGCTACTTGTCGGCCTACGCGTGGGGACTTCCTGCGCAGCGGTGCGCGGAAGTTGGTGCACTGCTGGCCACCTATGTGGTCGAGACAGTCGGCACTCAGGAGTACTCCTTCACGACCGATGAATTCATTGCGCGACTTTCGCAGGCCTACGGCACAGCCGCGGCCGATGACATTGCCGGGCATCTGACCGCGGGGTAGTTAGTGGCTGATCCGATCGAGCCCCCGGAGTGCCTCTGGCAGTTGCCTGATCCGCTGGGCCCACGATTGTCCGGCGATTTGGTGGCCGTGGGTGCTGATCTGGAACCTGGCACTTTGCTGGCTGCCTACCGCACGGGTTTGTTCCCCATGCATGTCGAGACCGATGAAGGGCGCAAAGTCGGTTGGTGGTCGCCGATGGAGCGTGCTGTGATTGAACTCAATGCTCTGGCGATGTCGCGGTCATTGCGGCGGTCGCTTCGTCGTTTCACCTGGACCATTGATGAAGCCTTTGACTCTGTCGTCGCGCAGTGTGCACGCACCCATGAGGATCCGCAGTGGATTGATGACGACATCAAGCAGGCCTACCACCGACTCCACCAATTGGGGTGGGCACACAGCATTGAGGTGTGGCAGGGCGGCCAGCTAGTCGGCGGGCTTTATGGCGTATCCATCGGCGCGATGTTCAATGGTGAATCCATGTTCCATCTGGTGCCCGATGCGTCCAAAGTGGCTCTGGTTCGGCTGATCGAGGTCATGAATCGTCAGCCACATCCTGATGCGCTGCTCGATGTCCAGTGGCGCACTGAACACCTCGGCCGCATGGGGGCCACGGAGATCTCCTGCCAGGACTATGTGGGCCGAGTGAGGCGCGCCATCGCTGCGCCATCGATCCGCTGGGAGCGCGAGATCGCCGACTAAGGAGTAGTCGGAGCCTTCGCGCGCGTAATGCGGAAGTAACGCCCCTGATCCATCGGCTCGTTGCTGGCTAGATGGAAGCCGCGCAGGCGACACCACGCGGGCACATCATGTTCTGCAGCAGGATCATCGGTGAGCAATTCGACATCAACGATGCTCAGATCACGAAAAGCACCAGCGAGTGCGATCACCGGCTCAGGACACAACTGCCCACGCGCATCAATGCGCACGCTCATAGATCGGCCACTCCAGCATCCTGACGCAAGTGGTCAATGACATCGACTAGGGCAGCGAGGAATGCCTCAATGTCCTGCTGCGTGGTCGCCGCCGTCAGACCTATGCGCACATTGCCCTGCGTGAGCACGCCCATCGCAGCCAGAACATGCGAGGGCTGGCCGCGGTCATCGGCACAGGCTGAGCCGGAGGCCACAGCAAAGCCGCGTTCGGCCAAGGCGTCGGTGATGGCATCGCCGGCCAAGTACAGGGTGGAGAAAGTCACGAGATGATCGGCTCGTTGATCGGGGTGGCCGGCAACTTCTACGCCGTCGATCTTGCTGACCCGGTCGCGGATCATGGTGGTCAGCTCGCGCAGGCGTGCGCCATGCTGGCGCGCTGTGCTGACCGACTCTTCTAATGCGGCAGCGGCTGCCACCAGTGCAGGAATATTGGGAAACGCTGGCGCGGCGCTTTGGTCTGGGCGCCACGGAGTCCCCGATCGCACTGCCACGATGCCGATGCCTGAGGGTCCACCCCATTTGTGGGCACTGGCCGTGAGGACATCCCAGCCCTGTGGCACGGGCATGCGCCCGACGCCTTGGGCAGCATCAACGATCAGCGGCACCTCGGCGCGTTGACAGGCGGCCGCCACGGTCGCAATGTCTTGACAGGTGCCGGTTTCCTGATTGATCCACTGGACGGCCAGCAATTGAGCGTCACCGGTGGACAGAAACTTCGTGAGTTGGTCGGGGTCAAGAACTCCGAAGTGGTCGACCCCGATCTGAACTTCATAAGACTGGGGTGCCGGTTCGACACGAGAGCTTTCGCGGCCAGCATGGTCGCTGGCAGAGGCAACCAGAGAGGCGGTGGCGCGCATCACACTGCGGTGCTCGACCGCTGAACGGCCGATGGCGCCGCCGTGCCGGCGGCGAGCTCGT
>DPWC01000003.1 GCA_003529305.1 Actinomycetota bacterium | reverse complement strand
GGTGGCACCAAGCCCGCCACCGTAGAAACAGGCGCAGAGATTCAGGTGCCGCTCTTCATTACCCAGGGTGAGCGGATCAAGATTGACACTCGAGACGGCAGCTACCTCGGCCGTATTTCCGGCTGATCGGTGTCCGCCCGATCAAAGGCTCGCAAGCGCGCGCTGGATGTTTTGTACGCGGCGGATCTGCGCGGAGCCTCAGCTTTTGAGGTACTGGCCGATCTGATCGCCGAACGCGCCAGCGCGGGCGACGAGATGAACGCGTACACCATTGACCTCGTCGAAGGTGTCGCGGCGAATTCGGCAGTTTTGGATTCTGCAATCGTGACTTACGCGCAGGACTGGGACCTTGATCGGATGCCAGCCGTGGATCGAACGATCCTGCGCATCGCAGCCTTTGAGATTCTCTTTCGGCGTGACATTCCCGAAGGTGTGGCCATCAGCGAAGCGGTGGAACTGGCGGGCGAATATTCGACCGAAGCATCAGCCGCGTTTGTGAATGGACTTTTGGCCAAAATCGCTGCGTCCCGACCCCCGTTGCTGGGGGACGGGACGCGCTAGCCCGTTCGGGCACGCGTACCCCGGGTGGGATTTGAACCCACACTGGACGGGTTTTGAATCCGTTGCCTCTGCCGTTGGGCTACCGGGGCTGGTGAGCGAGCAGACTACCCTCGGTCATCGTGGAGTCTGCGCCCCGCATCATCGTTGCCGAGGATGAGGCCCTAATCCGCATGGATCTGGTGGAGATGCTGCGGGAGGCCGGTTTTGATGTCGTCGGTCATGTCGGGGATGGCCGCGCAGCTGTGGATCTTGCGCGGCGCCTGACGCCCGACTTGGTCATTCTAGATGTCAAGATGCCAGTGCTGGACGGC
This sequence comes from Actinomycetota bacterium, assembly GCA_003529305.1. Classification (GTDB taxonomy): domain Bacteria; phylum Actinomycetota; class Actinomycetes; order UBA12327; family UBA12327; genus UBA12327. Next base: position 4,906 of record DPWC01000003.1, on the reverse strand, counting down.
ATCAGCGCGGCGGAGCAGATCGTGGCCGAGGATCTGGGATCAGTGTTGATGCTCACCGCCTTCGGTCAGCGCAGTCTGGTGCAGCGGGCCGTGGAGGCCGGTGCCATGGGATATGTCGTCAAACCCTTCACCGCCTCCGATGTCGTTCCGGCAGTTGAAGTTGCCTTGGCGCGCGGCCGGCAAATGGTGACGCTGCGAGCCGAGGTGTCAGGTCTTGAAGGAGCACTAGAAGCACGCAAGGTCGTGGATCGCGCCAAGGCATTGCTGATGCGCAACAAGGGCGTCAGCGAGGCTGAGGCATTTCGGCTCATTCAGACCACGGCGATGGATAGTCGATTGTCGATGCGCGAGGTTGCCGAACAGTTGTTCAAAGAGTCGGATGCGACGCCATGAGACACCTGCCACCGCAGCGACTTTCGCGCGGTCGGGCCGGGACCCTACTCGTGGCCACAGCGATGGCCTTGACACTGAGTGCCTGTACTTCAGTAGTGGCCCCCGGACCATTGGCGGTACCCACGCCGTCCACCACGGCACCACTGAAGCGCACGATTGCCGTGCTGGGCCCGCTGACTGGCCCCAATGCCGCCGATGGCAGGGGAATGCTCGCAGCCGTTGAGGCCACGGTGGCGTCCTATTCGGCGCAGTTGGCAGCGCGTGGAGTAGAGGTCACGGTGCTGCCTCTGGACGATCGTGCCGAAGGATCTATCGGCCAGCAGCAAGCGACCCGGCTAGTCGATGATCCGTTAGTTCTTGCGGTGATCGGCGGAACAGACTCCGATGTCGACGAAGGCGTGCAGCCCATCGTGAACGCAGTTGGCCTGCCCATGATCTCCGTCGGCGGCGGTCGAGCGTCGCTGACGCAGCGGGGCCGGCCGCTACGCCAGCCCTTCGCTACCTATTGGCAAGCTGGTGCGGGCGATCGTGATGTGGGAACGGCGCTCGGTCAGCAGTGGCGTTCCGAGACCAGGCGCCGAGTTGTTCTGGTGGATGACGCCACCACAGTGCGCAGCCAGCAGGCTCAGGCCACCGTCCGGGGCCTTGGGCCGGCGACGGTAGCGCGGGTACGGCCTGGCGCCGCCGGCTTGGCTATAGATCCGACGCTGGTCACTGCTGCGGTCCGCCGCACCAACGCCCAAGCCGTGGGGCTGTTCCTGCCGGTCAAAGACGCCGTGCGTGTGCTGACAGCTCTGCGCAGCGCGCAGCCAGCGAAAAAGATCCCACTGAGCCCGCAGATCGTGGTGGTCGCGGATTCCGGTGGCCCCATGGGGACCATCCGCGACGACATCAAAGCGAATCCCTTGCTCTGGGAATCCGTCACGGTGATGGGAATTGGCGAGACCCAACTGGACTCTAATGCTTCACGATCGGTGCCAGCGAGAACACCTTCCTTGACTCCAAGCCCCACCAATGACACCCAGCCTCCGGGGCAGTTTGATGCCACCACTCGTCGAATCGCGCAGATCATTGTGGGATCACTGATTACCACCCCTCAATTGCGCCAGCGCAGTGATGATGCCCAAGCGCTGCGCCTGGCCATGACCACGCAACTGCGCCGCGCACTCGACACCGACTCCTTCGGGCGCGCTCGTGTGCGATTCGTGCTGAGTCAGGTGGCCGTCAGCGGCGTCTTGCAGCCCCGGTCGTTGCGCCGACTCGCGTCCTGAAGCCCGATCGACACCTACGATCAGCCTGTGCCCACGCCGACTAAGCTCCTCCTGCTCGATGGGCATTCGCTGGCGTACCGGGCGTTTTACGCATTACCCGAAACTCTGACTACCCAAGCCGGACAGCAGACGAATGCCGTGTACGGCTTTCTGTCCATGCTCGCCGGCACACTTCGCGATGAAGCACCAACCCACCTTGCTGCTGCTTTCGATGTTTCACGGTCCACTTTTCGCACTCAGCGTTTCCCCGAATACAAAGCCAATCGGGCGTCGTCGCCGCAGCAGTTTCGTGAGCAGGTGCCGCTGATCCAGCAGGCGCTGACGGCGATGTCTATTCCCGTTCTCATGGTGGACGGGTTTGAGGCGGACGACATCATCGCCACTTTGGCGCGTCGTTTGAGTACCGAACTGGATGAGGTCGCGATCGTCACGGGTGATCGTGATGCCCTGCAGTTGGTCAATGACCGCATCACGGTTCTCTATCCGCGAAAGGGTGTGTCGGACCTCGCCCGCATGACACCGGAAGCCGTTGAGCAGAAGTACGGCGTGCGACCTGACCAATATGCGGATTTGGCGGCGCTGCGAGGTGACAGCTCCGACAATCTTCCTGGAGTCCCAGGTGTGGGGGAGAAGACCGCTGCGAAACTGATCGGCCAGTACGGCTCTGTGCAGGGGGTTGCGGACGCCGCAGACAGGGTCACAGGCAAGGTCGGCGAATCACTGCGTAGCCATCTGCCTGCTGTGCTGCTCAACCGTGAGTTGACGGAATTGGTCGATGATGTGCCATTGGCGACGACTGCTGCGGACGCTGCATTGACCCCGTGGGACACCCATGCACTGTTCGCACTGCTCGATGACCTAGAGATCGGCAACCTGCGCGATCGCCTCATGGCAGTAGCGCCACAAGGCACGCCCGCGCCATCGGCAGCAGCCCGCGTTGCTCGCGCGGACAGCAAGGGCGGTGCTGAGGTCATTGCAGATGGCGAGGGACTACTACTCACGGCGGCGACGGCCGCACCGTGGATTGATGAACACCTGCTCGGTCACCTCAGCGGCGTCGAAGTGATCGGTTCTGCCCTCCATGGCACCGGAACCATTGCGGGCATTGCCTGGGCTGTTGAGGGTGCCTGTGCCTATCTGCCGGGTGACGCTCTGGTGGGGCCGGCCCTGGCCGAAGTCGCGCGGTGGGCGGCAGACGAAGCCTCGGCCAAGTGCGTGGGCGATGGCAATAGCGCGGGGGTCTTGCTGGATGCGATCGGCGCACCACTGGCAGCTGTCACTCAGGACATCGCACTGGCTGCCTACTTGTTGGCACCCGATGTCCGGCGCGTGGAGCTCGAGGCCCTCTCGCGACGACATCTCGGTGTTGAACCACTCGGTGCTTCCGGCGCCGTTGATCAGCTCGATCTGGGTTTAGGTGACGATGCCAAGGCTCAGGCAGCAGCAGCCCGATCCCGCGCCCAGATCATCTATGCGTTGGGCCCAGTTCTCGAACAGCAATTAGTCGACCGCGAGCAAGCTGCCCTTCTTCATGAGGTGGAGATTCCAGTCACTGAGGTTCTCGTGGAGATGGAGCGCGCAGGTATCGCCGTCGACCGTGACGCTTTGGCGTCGTTGTCTGCGCACTTTGCCGGCCGCGCCGACGAATGCACCCAGCAGGCTCGATCGTTGGTGGGGCATGAGATCAACCTCGCCTCTCCAAAGCAGCTGCAAGCCGTTCTTTTTGACGAACTGGCTATGCCAAAAACCAAGAAGACAAAGACGGGCTACTCCACAGATGCCGAGTCATTAGCGGACTTGTTTGAGCGCACTGAGCACCCGTTTCTCGGCTTGGTGCTGACGCATCGAGACGCTGCCAAGCTTCGATCCACCGTGGATGGACTCTTGGCTGCAGCCTCTCCTGACGGTCGGATCCGCACCACCTTCACCCAAACGATCGCGGCAACCGGCCGATTGTCCTCACTAGAGCCGAATGTGCAGAACATTCCGGTGCGCACGGCTGAAGGGCGTCGAATTCGCGAATGCTTCATGGTTGGGGAAGGATTTGAATGCCTTCTGACGGCTGACTACTCCCAGATCGAGATGCGCATCATGGCGCATTTGTCGGGCGATGCCGCTTTGATTGAGGCCTTGCGCAGTGGAGAGGATTTGCACTCCACGATGGCAGCCGCCGTCTTTGGGGTGGCGCAGAAACAAGTGGACGCAGAGATGCGGCGCCGGATCAAGGCCATGTCTTATGGGTTGGCCTATGGCCTCTCTGCCTTCGGCCTTGCGCGGCAATTGGCCATTACCCCACCGGAGGCCCAGGCCCTGATGGACAACTACTTCGTGCGATTCCAAGGAGTGCAGGACTATCTGGCGTCGGTAGTGGAGGAAGCCAGAGCGACCGGATACACCACCACTGTCCTGGGTCGCAGACGCTATTTCCCAGACCTGACGAGCGAGAGTCGGCCGCGCCGTGAGGCCGCCGAGCGCATGGCACTGAATGCGCCCATCCAAGGTTCGGCGGCCGACATCATGAAGGTAGCCATGCTGGCTGTGCGAAGCGCCTTGCGTTCCGCGGGTGCGCGTTCTCGAGTTCTTCTTCAAGTGCATGACGAATTGGTGCTGGAGATTGCTCCGGGTGAGCGCGTGGAGGTTGAATCCTTGGTGCGCGATCAGATGGGGGCGGCTTATCCGCTGAGTGTGCCGTTGGATGTCTCGATGGGTTTCGGGGCCAATTGGGATGAGGCTGCGCACTAACGCACATCGGCCGCTGCGCGACCGCTCAAACTCCGTCGGCGCATCAGCAAGATCGCTGCCGCCAGAAATTCGGCGCCTCCGGCGACGACCAGCCCGGCGTGCGCCCCTCCGGCATCGGCTGCTCGACCCGCCAGCAAAGAACCCAGACCCACAAATCCGCCTTCAACGGCAACCACTGCAGCGAAGGCGGCCACCTGGCTACCCAGCGGAGCCGATCGATCAATGAGTTCGAGGAGATAGACATTGGCCGGACCCAGTCCTAGTCCGCCAACGATCAACATGATCGCCAACGGTGTCGACGCCGACGCCAAAGTCGCGATCAGCAAGCAGGTGGCGAGCACGCCTAAGCCCGTGGCCATGCTGACCGCAGGTCCTCGGCGAATCGTGCGAGCACCTGCCCACCCACCACCAATGGCACTTCCAAACGCCAGTGCTGCGATCAATAGTCCAGCCCCCACAGTGGAGCCCGCTTCTTGCGCGATACCGGTGAGGGCAAGTGT
>DPWC01000116.1 GCA_003529305.1 Actinomycetota bacterium | reverse complement strand
GGGGGCATCGGTTGTCATTGTGGATAAGGACGCTGATGGTGCCGCACGCAACGCAGATGCCATCAAGTCCGCGACGGGTCGAGCCGCAACCGTGGTCATCGCTGATCTGTCTGATCCCGCTCAGGTGGCCTCGGCGGCTGAGCGGATTCGCAGCGACCACGCCCACATTGATGTGCTGCTGAACAATGCCGGCATCTTCACCGAGGTCTATCAAGAGAATCCGGCAGGTATCGAACTAACGATGGCCACCAATCACCTCGGTGGTTTTGGCCTGACCTTTCACTTGCTTCCTGTGTTGCAGTCATCGAAAGCCCGAGTGGTATTTGTCAGCAGCGATGCCCACCGCCAGGCCATGTCAATCAACTTTGACGACCTCAACGGCAAGGCCGCCTGGAAAGGTAAGTCGCGGGTCCCCAATGCGGGGTTCGCGCAATACAACGTGTCCAAGCTCTTCGTGGCCTCTGGCGCCATCGAATTGGCTGAGCGCACCGCTGATTCGGGAATGACGGTCAACACCATCGCTCCCGGGGCCTTGATCCCCACCGGTATCTATGACGACGCTTCCGGACCGATCAAGGTGCTGGTCAAGCGCTTCCCCTTCCTGCTGCGCCAACCGGAAAAGGCGATGATCACCTACCTGTATGTCATGACTTCGCCGGAACTTCAGGGCGTGACTGGCTGGTACTTCAAAGATGGCCGACCCATCCACGCCAGTCAGTTGGCTGAGGCATCGAGTACGCGTGAGCAGGTGTGGCAGTGGACGCAGACACATGCGGGGGTGGCGGTCAGCATTTGATGCGCCGATACCCTGTGACATATGGGTGACTCCGGCGACGAAGCAACAGCGATTCGCGAAGTCTGTCTTCGCGCTCGCGAGGCCTCCTTTGACCTTTCAGCGCTGAGTCGTGCTCGCAAAGATGCCGCTCTTCGTGCGATCGCCGATGCCCTGCAAGCCCATGCGTCAGCCATCGTTGGCGCCAATGCCACTGACCTCGAGCGGGCTCGACAGGATGGTACTTCTGCAGCACTGATTGATCGCCTCGCCATTACGCCGGAGCGACTGGCGGCGATTGCGGACGCGGTGCGTGAGGTCGCCGAACTTCCGGACCCCGTGGGTGAGGTACTGCGCGGATACACCCTGCCCAACGGGCTGCAGATTCGTCAGTTGCGTGTTCCGTTGGGTGTCGTCGGCATGATCTACGAGGCTCGCCCCAATGTCACAGTGGATGCGGCGGCCTTGTGTCTGAAGTCGGGCAATGCGGCCCTGCTGCGTGGTTCGTCGTCGGCGTATGCCACGAATACCGCATTGGTTGAGGTCATGCAGGACGCCTTGGCGTCGGCAGGCCTGCCACGCGACGCTGTGCAGTTGGTGCCAGGGACTAGTCACGACTCGGTGAAGCACCTCATGGCGGCGCGGGGCCTGGTTGATGTCTTGATCCCACGAGGCGGTGCCGGCCTGATCAAGTCTGTGGTTGAAGGCTCACTGGTTCCCGTGATCGAAACTGGCGTGGGCAACTGCCATGTCTACATCGACGCCGAAGCAGATATCGACAAGGCCGTATCCATCCTGGTCAACGCCAAGACGCAGCGTCCTAGCGTGTGTAACGCTGCCGAATCGCTGTTGGTGCATCGGGCGGTTGCCGATGCCTTCTTGCCGAAGGCATTGTCTGCCTTGAAGGACAAGGGCGTGACCATCCATGGCGATGCAGCGATAGCGCCCTATTGCGAGGCCGCTGGCATTGACTTTGCCCCTGTGACGCAGGAGGACTGGTACGCGGAGTATTACTCCTTGGACCTCGCAGCCGGCATCGTGGACGATCTGGAATCCGCGATTGCACATATTCGTCGCTTCTCCAGTGGCCACACAGAAGCCATTGTCAGCAACAGCGTGACAGCGACCCAGCGGTTTGTGGCCGCAGTGGATTCGGCGGCGGTGATGATCAACGCCTCTACGCGTTTTACCGACGGCGGTGAATTCGGCTTTGGTGCGGAGATCGGCATCTCTACGCAGAAGTTGCATGCTCGAGGTCCGATGGGCTTGGCCGAACTGACCTCAACGAAGTTCGTGGTCACGGGGGACGGGCACATCCGCGGCTGAGCGATCGCGTGCTGCCTCGGGCGACAGCGGTGACCACCTAAGATGGGAAATAAGTGCGGGACCATCCCGCGACATTGCACGCTATGAGCGGAGTGAGCATGCTGCCGATTTTGGCTGAAGGCGCCGAGGCCACTGAGAAGTCCTTCCCGCTGAGCCCGGTGGGTTTTGGGGCGCTGGCACTGGGCATCTTGCTGCTCGCGCTGTATGTGCTCACACGGATCAATCCGGATCGCTGAAACGCTCTGCAGTGCGCATCGGGGTACTCGGCGGCACCTTTGATCCGCCGACGGTGGCACATCTAGCTATCGCTCGCGCTGCCCGGCAACAACTCAGTCTTGATGTCGTCCTTTTGGTGCCAACGGGCGAGTCGTACACCAAGTCCGCGCAGGCGGTGTCACCAGCTGTTGATCGTCTGGCGATGACACAGCTCGCTGCCGGGGACGAACCAGGCCTTGCGGTCAGCGATATTGATGTGCGCCGTGCCGGCCCCACCTACACCATCGACACTCTTACCGAGTTGCGAGCGAGCTATCCGCCGGATACGGAGTTCGTTGTCATCATCGGCTCAGACCTTGCCACGCAAGTTGATCAGTGGAAGGCGGCCGGGCAACTGGCGCAGGCAGCTGCGTTTGCCGTCGCCCCCCGATCGGGAACTGCCCTCATCGCTCTGCCGCCGGGGTTTCCCGAGCCCGCGATCTTGCGAGTGCAGCCGTCGGAGGTTTCGGCCACCGCCTGTCGTGCCGAGCTGGCGCGCGGTGTGATCCCTAGGGATGTTCCGGCAGCCGTCGCGCACTATGCCGTGGAGCATCGTCTGTATTCGACGGCCGTGAGAGAGTGGACCCATGACGACGCGGAGGTTGAGTGAGCGCCACCCCTGAAGCTATTGACCTTGCCATAGCGGCTGCTGAGGCCGCCTCCGAGAAACTGGCGCGCGACATCGTCGCCAGGATCGCGGAGGCCCGCCGATGAGCGCCGACATTCTGGTCGTGGTCGAGCACGACGGCGCGCAGCCCGATGCCATCGCGCTGGAGGCGCTCGCGCTCGGCGCGCAGCTCGGCGGCCTGGCGCTCGTAGACCTCGGCGTGCTCCAGCGCGAACAGGCCGGCTTCGGCGTTCAGCACGCTGATGTTGTAGGGCGGGCGCA
>DPWC01000150.1 GCA_003529305.1 Actinomycetota bacterium | reverse complement strand
TCCGGGCCCCCTGTCCGACCTGCGGGTGGTGGAGATGGGCCAGTTGCTGGCTGGACCCTTTGCCGGGCAGTTGTTTGCTGACTTCGGTGCCGAATTAATCAAACTCGAGCCGCCGAATCAGGGCGATCCCTTGCGGATCTGGGGCAAAGAGCGCACGGGCGGAAAGCTGTTGTGGTGGTCAGTGATGGGGCGCAACAAGAAATCCGTCACTTGCAACCTTCGAACTCCTGAGGGCCAGCAGATCGCCCGCGACATCATCGCGACCTCAGATGTCCTGATTGAGAACTTCCGCAGCGGAACTCTTGAGAAGTGGGGCATGGCCCCGGAGGTCTTGTGGGAGACCAACCCGCGTCTGGTGATCCTGCGGGTGACAGGTTTTGGTCAATCAGGACCCATGCAGTACGAAGCTGGATATGGCGCGGTCGGCGAAGCTATGGGTGGACTGCGCTATGTCACCGGTGACCCTGACCGCATGCCGTCTCGCGCAGGTATTTCCATCGGTGACACTCTGGCGGCCACCTTCGGCACAGTGGGCGCGCTGATGGCGTTACACGCGCGCAATCGCACGGGCCGGGGACAGGTCGTGGACTCGGCGCTGTACGAGGCGGTTCTGGCGGTGATGGAATCGCTGGTGATTGATTACGACCAGGCGGGTTACATTCGCGAGCGGACAGGGTCGATCCTGCCCAAGATCGCACCGTCGAATGTTTACCCGGCATCGGATGGCGAGATGCTGATCGCCGGCAACGGCGACTCGATTTTCCGCCGGCTCACGCAGGCAATGGGCCAGCCGGAGTTGGCCGAGGATCCGCGATTCCACGATCACACCGCTCGCGGTGAGCATCAAGGCGAGCTGGATGAGTTGATCGGAAACTGGAGCCGAGGGCTCACCTCAGCGCAGATCGCTGCCTTGATGAGTGAGTACAAAGTGCCTCACGGTCGCATTTATCGGGCGCCAGAAATGCTGGAGGATCCTCAATTCAAGGCCCGGGAGTCCATCGTTCGCGTGATGCATCCGGACTACGGCCCCGTAGCGATGCAGAACACTTTCCCGCGGCTTTCTGACACGCCTGGACAAGTGCGCTGGGTGGGACCGAAGTTGGGCGAGCACACAGATCAGGTCCTCAAAGACATTCTGGGTAAGAGCGATGATGAATTGGCCGCTCTGCGCGCAGCGGATGTGATCTAGATGCCGGACATCACCGGCTGGCGGGCCAAGGTCGCGGTGATTGTCCCGTCCACGAACACTGTTGTTGAGCATGACATGGCGCAATGGCGGCCTCCTGGTGTGACATTCCATGCGGGTCGGATGCACATCACCAATCCGAACTTGTCCAACGACGCAGAGTTCGAGGGGCTCATTGAGCAACTAGACGCCACTATTGAGGCGGCCGTCGAACGAGTGTTGACCTGTCAGCCGGACTACATGCTGATGGGAATGTCCGCTGGCACTTTTTGGGGCGGATTGGAAGGCAGTAAGGCGTTCACGGCAAAAGTTGCGGCCTGGTCCGGTCTGCCAGTGTCCACCGGATCCACTTCGACAGCGGCGGCGTTGACGGCATTCGGGGTTCGCCGGATAGCGGTCTTCTCGCCTTACCAGCCCGTAGCCGATCATCAGGTGCGAGCCTTCTTTGAGGAAGCCGGATTTGATGTCCTTGCCTGCACGGGATTGCGATGTGAAACGGCGACGGCGATTGCTGAGGTCACACCGGAGCGCATCGGCCGGATGGTCGCCGAGATAGACAGCCCCGATGTTGAGGCCATCGTTCAGGTCGGAACGAACCTGTCTTTTGTGCGCCAAGCCGAGGGCTTAGAGGGATATTTGGGCAAGCCCGTGATCCCTATCAATATGGCCGTGTTGTGGCACGCGATGCGTGCCATGGGAATTACGGATCGGCTGGAAGGCTGTAGTCGTCTACTCAGGGAGTTTTGACATGACCGCTGGTTCGGATCGTTTGCGCGCGTTGCTTCAGCGCGACGGTTGTTTGCAGGCACCGGGATGCTACGACGCCGTTTCGGCCCTGCTTCTTGCAAAGTCGGGTTTCCAGGTAGCCCATCTTTCTGGTGCCATCGCCTCAGCGGTCGCCTTAGGACTGCCAGATCTGGGCTACATCCACGGCAGCACAATCGCTGAGGTTGCGCAGCGGGTGACCTCTGTCATTGACTTGCCCGTCATCGCGGATGCAGATACCGGATACGGCAATGCGCTCCATGCTCGCCACACCGCGGAGCACTACGCCCATATTGGGCTCGCTGGTCTGCATCTGGAGGATCAGGTCAATCCCAAGCGGTGCGGGCATATGGCCGGCAAGGAAGTCATTGATGAACGCGAGGCGGCGCAGAAGGTGCGTGCTGTTGTCGAGGCCGACACTGGACTTGTCGTGATCGCCCGCACAGATGCAATGTCTGTGCTGGGACTGCAGGCGGCTATTGATCGAGCGGGGCTTTATCACCAGGCCGGTGCGGATTTGGTCTTTCTTGAAGGCGTCACCGATGCCGAGCGGTTGGCGGAGGTTTCCGCCGCACTGCCACAGTGTCGATTTATGGTGAATGTCTCTGAAGCAGATCCGCATCTCCAGCCCTTGCAGCCCGATGAGCTGGCCGCCTTCAATGTCAAGATCGCCTTGTATCCAGTGGCACCACTGCTGAGCGCTGCACAAGCGTTGGCAACTCTGTATCAGGCCATCGCCAAAGAAGGCACTGCGCAGTCCGTCACTAAACTGCGCTGGGATGAACTGACCGATCTACTGGGCCAGCCCGCGTTGTTGGATATGGAGTCTCGTTACTCCTCGTGATGCTTGATGCGGTGAAGGGAAAGGGTGACGCGCCATGATCGTGATTCAGCGCGAGAACCCGGCACGACCAGAGGAGATCGTTGGAAGTGTTCCTGAAATTGCGCCCGATGAAGTTGATGGTGTTGTTCGAGGAGCGCATTCGGCATTCCTGAAGTGGTCGGCACTGAGTCTGGCGGAGCGTTGCGCGCAACTCACCGCCGCCGCCGACGGCATCACTGATGAGATATTCGACCAGGTCGCAGATCTGCTCGCCAGAGAAGTCGGCAAACCCTTACCGGATGCCCGCGGTGAGGCCGTTTACTCAATGTCGTTTCTGCGGTTCAACATTGAGCAAGCCCCCGCAGTTCTGGCTGAGCACTCCGTCGAGGACAGTGCGGGCAAATTGGTGCGCTATCGCGCACCTTTTGGAGTCGTTGCTGCGATCACCCCGTGGAATGCGCCGATCATTTTGTCCATGTTGAAGGTGGCGCCAGCGTTGGTGGCAGGCAACGCCATCGTGGTGAAGCCATCACCTCAGGCCCCGCTGGCAGTAACGGCATTGCTGGAGAAGTTGGCCAGCACCCTGCCTTACGGACTTGTGCAGGTTATTCATGGTGGTCCGGAAGCCGGTGAGGCGCTCGTGACACACCCGCTGGTGCGCAAGGTGGCGTTCACGGGAGGTGATGTTGTCGCGCGGCATATCGGTCGAGCAGCGGCCGAAGTCATTACCCCCACAGTGATGGAGCTCGGCGGTAACGACGCGGCCCTCTTCCTCGAAGATGCCGACCTGGACGAGGCAGCCTTCGACCGCATTGCTCTGGCGACCTTCATGATGGGCGGCCAGGTGTGCATGGCCAGCAAACGCCTCTATGTGCCGCGGAGGCGTTACCAAGAGTTTGTCGATGGTTTTGTGGCGGCCTGCGAGCGCGTTGTCGTGGTCGGCGACCCGATGACACCGGGGGTCACGG
>DPWC01000055.1 GCA_003529305.1 Actinomycetota bacterium | reverse complement strand
ACAATAGGATCTTTAACCTTCGCAAGGCAAGCCGGTCAGAAAACTTGTGTAATACCAAAATCGCAAAGTCCAATACAAGCGGGCACAAGGGTGTGAGCTGGGACGCATCTCGTGGAAAATGGTTTGCCAAGCTGCAACTTCATAACAAACAATATCCCCTCGGAAGGTTTGACAAGATTGAAGATGCGGTTATCGCCGTTGAAATGAGGCGTGAACAACTGCACGGCGAATACGCAAGACACAAATGAGCAAGCAATGAAATGAAAGAAGGGCAACAGTATGAGTGACGGTAAGAAGCTAACCCTGGCGTTTGCACCTGGGTGTTTTGACAACTTTGACGGCACGCAAGAAGAGCTGCAAGAGCTGATCGCTGAGCTGCACCGGCTTGTGGATTCGGGCGAGATCTTCGATCGCGCCGTGCCGATTGACGATGAAGACATTGAGGCGATGTTTATTGAGCCCGTTGAGAAGAAACCGAGGCAGTGATGGCAAAAATCAACAGCAGGGCGAAAGGAGCCCAAGCCGAACGCGAGCTGTGTCACGCGCTGAGCGATCTGTTAGGGGAAACCCTAGTCGAGCCGCTCAAGCGCAACCTGGAGCAGGCCAGGAACGGTGGGCACGACATCTTGGGGCTGGACGGGTGGGCGCTGGAGATCAAGCGCTACCGTACGGTGAAGGAGGGAGACCTGGCCAGGTTCTGGGAGCAGGCCGTGGATCAGGCGCACCGCGTAAGCATGCGTCCCGTGCTGGCGTACCGCGAGGACTTCCGGAGCTGGCGTGTAAGGATTAAGTTGAGTGAGCTGTGGGGAGAGGGCGCAGATCCAGGGGTGGATTGGACTGCGGAGCTTAGCCTGCCTGCGTTTGCTGCTATCGTTCGCGAGCAACACTCAGCAACACAGTTGCACGATCAGCAAAACACCAATTAATCTAGCGGCATAACAGCAAGCAATCGCTCATAAAGCGACACCCAGATGTGGTGGGCTTGGAATGAAGAACCCCGGCCAAGAACCGGGGTTTTTTTTGGACCAGCGCGTGTAAAGATTGGTCCGGCGGGGAGCGAAAATAAAAGGAGACCAGGCCCGAATGGGGCCTGGCTCCGTGGTTAGTTGATGATGTCAACTGGATCGTGGGTCTCGATCCAGACCTGGGCGCCGCATGACAGCGGCTTGTCGGGTGAATAGACGATCCGAGCGCTTCCCTTGAAGATCACCTCCTTGGCGTAGGTATTTCCCTTGTAAGTCTTGATGGTCAGCACTGGATCGCAGGAGCCGTTCTTGCGATTGGCTTTGATCACGTGCTGGTTTACATGAATAACCGACTTCATGTGTCAGCCCTTGAACAGGCTGGTCAGGCGCTGCCAGAAGCTAGGCCGGTGCTTGGTGACGATGACTGCCTGCACGATCGGCTGACGGTTGACCGCATCAACCCTGGCTGATTGCTGGCGCTCCACCAGGATCTTGCTGACAGTGGAGCTGGATACCCCGACTTCATCGGCAATCTCCTTGTAGCTCTTGCCAGCATCCCGCAACGCATGGACCTTGCGGACTTTGTATTTGGTTATGCGCTTGGGGTTGGGTCCGCGGTACTGAAATGGGATGTTCGACTCGCGCAGGATGCGATACATCGTGTCAGGGCTGAAGTTGTAATACGAGCAGATGTCCTTGACGCGGATCCGGCGATTCGCGTACATGGCGTGGACTTCCAACGGATCAATTCGCGAAAAGCCGCTTGAGTTCTGCTCGTTTGTTGAAAATCCAGCGTCTGTCGCTGGCACTTCCAGGGAAGATTGTTTTGATGCTACGTATACCATTTGATACAACTACGTGGTAATGGGAACTGCGGGGCCGATGAATGGACTCAACCCGCAGGCCGAGTCCTTCAACGGTACGATAGATGTCTAGTTTGCGTCGATCCAAATGCCTCCTCTCGATTTGATTTTGACCTCCACGGGTTCAGCGCCCTTGGGATAGCTGATGTACCCGAAGTCAGTCAGTTGAGATTCGGGATGCGCATGGTACGCAACCCGCACGGCAGACCGCGTGATGCGGCGAAGTCTCTGTCTGGCTTGCTCGATCGTGTCTCCTGTCTCGATGGTGCCGTCTTTGGCGACCAGGAAGTAGGTTCTCTGGCGCAGGTCGATGTTCTCGACGGGCGTTGTGTCCTCCATTGCTTGGGTGACCAGCTCGTCGGTGGCTATACCGATGAAGTCGTTGCGATTCCAGCGGCAGCTCTCGCCGTCAGCGATGTGAATACCGAAGACGGCAGATCCCAGGCTGTTCTCTTGACAGCCAAAGCCTCCTGTTGCGTGAAAGATTTGAAAGCGTGGCATCTGATACCGGCGCATCAGCTTGGTATGCGCCAGCACCAGCACTTGCTTGGTTAGGTCTCCGACAAGGGGCCGCAACCCCTTGTCACCTGAGACGATCAGGTTCATGCACCTCCTTCGTTGGTCAAGTCGATCTGATTGAAGAGTGAGTCTGAGATTGGGTCAGGGATCAGGGATGCGTGATGCATGCCGAGCAGTGCTTCGACTATCTCAAGCAGGCGATCTTCATCCCCAAGCGCATCAGCAATCTCAAGTGAGACATGCTGTTGCCAAGTTTCCATTGCCTCTCCTTAAGACAACATGCTGGGAGTTACGGAGTCCGAACGGAACAGGTCTTCAATCCACACGGCTGCTTCGTCTGGCTGCTGCATGACCATCTCCTCCAGGTCATATCCTTCACCGATGTCGTCGTACCAGTAGTTGATGATGGCTGCTGCTTTGTACGGCGCTGCCTTGATCCAGTTCTCGATGCCAGCAAT
>DPWC01000061.1 GCA_003529305.1 Actinomycetota bacterium | reverse complement strand
GTCGTCGTGGCCGATGGCTGCCCTCGAGGCACAGGTGGTGGCGGCCCGTAACTACGCGTTTGCTAAGTACACGGCCGGTATCCGCCAGGGGTGCTGGTGCCATGTTTTCGACACCACTGCTGATCAGGTGTATGTCGGCTATGGCAAAGAAGTGGGCCTCGCTGGTGATCGTTGGCGAACTGCCGTTGCCAATACTTCGCCGACGGCGACCACCGGCCAGATGGTGCTCTACCGCGGATCGCCTGTGCAGACCTTCTTCTTTGACTCATCGGCTGGCCGCACGGAGGACTCAGCCGATATTTGGGGATCCGCCCAGCCGTGGCTGAAGAGCGTGGACGATCACTGGTCGCGTGATGCCAAGTACAACCCGGGCTTCTCTTCGTGGGGTCCCCTGGTGCGCACCCAAGCGGCGGTGGCCTCAGCTTTCGGTCTGAAGGATGTTGCGCGCCTGACAGTGACGGCGTCGAACGCCAGTGGATCGCCGCGGACGATCACGGCGACCTCCTCTAGCGGTGCTACGGCAACGCTCTCGGGTTTGGCGATGACGGCGCGCCTCGGCCTGACCTCACACTGGAACTACCGCACTGGCGGGGTTGACCCGATGGCACCGCGACCGGTCAAACCAGCGCCGAGTACACCGGTCCCAACAACGCCAGCCCCGACAACGCCTCCGGCGTTGGCCAAGGACCCGATTGCTGCCTCAGTGGCGGCCAGTGCCGCAGTGCCGTTGGCATCGCGCACGATCGTCATCGCAGCAGTGCCGTCAGCAACCGCCGTGGATCAGTGGGTAGCTATGCCGTTGGCATCGAGCCTGCGCGCTCCGATGTTGTACACGCTTCCTGTGGGAATGTCGCGCGCAGTTGCGGCGGAAATTCATCGGCGTACACCAACCACGGCCTATCTCATTGGTAGCACCACAAGTGTTCCCCAGCTGATTGAGCAGCAATTACGCAAAGCCGGTGTTACCGCGATCATTCGCATCTCGGCGGCGGACCGTTACTCCATGTCGGTGGCCGTTGCTTCTGCCATGCGGACGCCTAAGGGACGCTCGGTCATGGTCGTCAATGGTCGCGACACCAAGAGCCTGAACGCTGTGGCTCCGATCGCTGCTCGCACGGGCCGCCCTGTTCTTCTGGTGCGGGCCACCTCAGTGCCCTTTGGAGTGGGCGCATTTCTTTCCACGCACAAGCCCCGCACCACCACGGTGTCTGGACCAGTTGGTCAAGTGTCCGATTCGGTGATTCGGTTGCTGCCGAACGCGGTCCGGGCTCTGTGACCTGAGCTCCGCCCTAGGCTCGCAGGGTGCGCGAGGCAATTGTCTTGGTCGGCGGGGAGGGCACCCGCCTGCGTCCGCTGACTCTCACAACACCCAAACCGCTGCTGCCAGTAGCCGGCGTTCCGTTGCTGGCTCATCAATTTGCCCGCCTGCGAGACGCCGGTATTGAGCGCGTGGTGTTGGCCACTTCGTATCGCGCTGACCTGTTTGATCGAGACTTTGCTGCTGGTTTTCAGGGCATGAACATCGTGTGTGCGACCGAACCGAGCCCCATGGGAACCGGCGGTGCGATTGCCCATGCAGGGGTGATGCTGAGCAGTGCTGCTGACGATCCGGTCATCGTCCTCAATGGCGATGTGCTCAGTGGGCACGATGTGCGCGCCCAACTTCGTCGACACACCGACGCCGATGCTGACGTCACCTTGCACCTGGTCCAGGTGTCAGATCCGCGCCGCTTTGGTTGTGTTCCCACCAATGCACAAGGAAGAGTGACGGACTTCCTCGAAAAGATGGACAATCCCGTCACTGATCAGATCAATGCTGGGTGCTATGTGTTGCGCCGTTCGGTGATCGACGACATTCCGACTGATCGTCCGGTGTCCGTGGAACGGGAGACCTTCCCGGGCCTATTACGCAGCGGTGCACTGGTTGAGGGGTACCTAGAGAGCGCTTACTGGCTGGACCTTGGTACACCGGCGGCTTATCTCCAGGGCTCACACGATCTCGTCACCGGGGTGCTACATTCCAGTGCTCTGACCGGTCCGATCGGAGAGTCTTTGCTGCTGTCCGACGCCGCTATTGACCCCACTGCTGTGATCGCGGACGGTTCAGTGATCGGTCAACGAAGTTCGGTGGCAGCGACCGCCTGGGTGCACGATTCAGTGGTGATGGACTCTGTGGTGATCGGCGAGGGAACTCACATCCAGCGGTCACTGATCGGCGCGGGCTGCTTCATCGGTGCCAACTGTGTACTCCGCGATGTCGTGCTTGGTGACGCAACAACGCTCGCTGCTGGGGCTCACTTCGAATCGCAGAGAATCTGGCGTGATGATGACACGGGAGACCTCGTCGTAGAGGCGCTCTAGCGGTCGATGATGAAGTCGCCGGCGTCTCGTGCTGACCGTGGCGCGGGTCGAGTCAAGGGATATCCCAGGGCGATAGCCCCCATGGGCCACCAGCGGCGAGGCAGGTCAAGAACAGCCTGAACATCTTCGGGACAAAACAGGGTGGAGGACACCCATGCACTGCCCAAGCCTCGGGCAGCCAAGGACACCATCAGCGACTGGACAGCAGCACCCATTGACAAAACGAACATGTCGCGCTCCGCGTGACGGCGGCGGGTGTCTGGATAGTCGTGCGCGCCATCGAGCACGAGGACGGGAATCAGCAGTTCGGGGCAGTGGCGCAGCAGATCTCCGCGTGCGACCCGTTTCGCTATGGCCTCATCGGCTAGGCCATCAGCGCGAAGGTCAGCAATCCAGCGTTCCCGCATCACCTGGAGCAGTGCGTCGCGCGTTGTGGTTGAGGTGAGGTGGACGAAACGCCACGGTGTGGTGCTGTGCGGTGCGGGTGCGGTCACCGCATCGCTCACAGCAGCTCGCACATCTGCTGCGTTCACCGGTGCGTCAGTCCATGCTCGGATCGTGCGACGCAAGGAGATGGCGGCCTGTTGTCCCACGCGGTGTGCTTCGTGGGTACCCATGGTGAAGAGGTCATCGCGCGAGGGGCGCACGATTGCGGCAGCACCGGGACCGTCGTCCTTGCTCACTACGCCACTGCCGCGTACCACGGCGACCGGAATACCTCGCGCCTTGCCCTTGACCACATCGGCGGCGGCAGCGAGTTCATCAGCAGTGGCCACCACAGTGGACTCCAATGCCCGGCCGAAGGTGTCGCGTCGACCACGGTGGTCATCGAGCACGACAACACCGGCCGCACCGATGGCCACATCAGTCAGACCATCGCGCCAGGGTCGCCCGAATGTGTCGGTGACGATCACCCCGATCTCCTTTCCACTCAAATCCTGAAGTTGCTTGCGCAGCCTGCGCGCCGAGGCATCGGGATCTTGAGGAAGAAGCAGCACTGTGCCGTCGTCGGCATTGCTGATGTCAACGCCAGCGGCCGCCATCACGAAACCGTGGTGGGTGCGCACGATCTGAAGGTCACCACGCTGGGCGATCACCGCGTCGGTTTCGTCGGCGATCGCCTGCAGGCGTTCCGTGGCAGGCCGGGTACGACCTTCAGCCTTGGAAACCACTTTGCTGGTAACCACGATGACATCGCCATCGACGAGTTGGAGTTCCTCGGCCGCCATCGCCGCATGGATCAACTGCCCGAGGTCATCGCCCGCGTGAACCTCAGGGATGGAGGTGACCGCAACGATGGAAACCGCCGACGAGCCTGCCGTTTCCGGCGAAGTCCACGACGGGCTCATCGATGACCGCCAGCGAGCTCGGTGGCTAACTCAAGGGCGCTCTGTGCGATGGCCGTTGCGTCGTGCGGTGTGGTCATGAGCAGCGGTAGCGAACGCACCTCAATGCCACTGCTAGCGAGTTCCTCACAGGAAGCCGCATCCACGGTGTCCACCAGCCAGCCATCAAGTAATCCGCCGTCACGGCGAGGTCCGTAGTGTCGGGCCACGGCAGCGGCCGTGCTGTCAACGCCGATGGCGCGCAGACAGGCATCGGCGTACCCGCGCACGGGTGCGCCTCCGATGATCGGGCTGACACCAATAACAGGTCGTTGGCGAACCAGATCGCGAATACCTGGCACCGCCAGTACGGGTGCGGTGCTGACGACGGGATTCGACGGAGCTAGCAAAACCGCGTCGGCCCGTTCGAGCGCGACTTGCACGGCAGAAGTGGGCGTGGCGGCATCAATGCCGACGAAGGCAAACTCGTGAACCGGAAGCTCAGCGCGGTGCTCAAGCCACCATTGCTGGAAGTGCATCGCGGTGCGCTGTCCATCGTGGTCGGTGATGACATGGGTCTCCACGCGATCATCAGACATCGGGAGCAGGTCAACTCCCGGTTGCCATCGCTCACACAGGGCCGCTGTGACATCAGTCAGCGGGTAGCCGGCGTCCAGCATGTGGCTGCGAATCAGATGAGTGGCCAGATCGCGGTCACCCATGCCGAACCACGCGGGACCGGCGCCGTAGGCGAGGAGTTCGTGCTGCACGGTGAACGATTCATCGAAGCGCCCCCAGCCACGCTCATCGTCAATTCCGTCGCCGAGGGTGTACATCACGGTGTCGAGGTCGGGGCAGATCCGCAGCCCGTGCAGGGTGATGTCGTCGGCGGTGTTGGTCAGCGCGGTGATGTGCAGTTCGGATTCATCGGGCAGGGGGTGGGACCCGGTGGCGCCACGGGCTATGGCCACCAGGCCGCGCAGAAAGCGCGCGCCACCGACGCCACCATTGATCACCACAACCCGCACCGCGCCATCCTCGCACCGCGCCGGCGGTTGCAGGATCGGCCTAGGGTGAGCCCATGCCTTCGCCGCCGTCACAGCATCAGATGCAGCGGCCACAGCATGCGATGCAGCGGGCACTGCGGCGAGCTCGGGATTCAGCATCCCTGTCGCATGACGAGGCAGTCGTCCTGCTGGGCGCGCGAGGCGAAGACCTTGACGACCTCATGGCGAGTGCCGCACGCGTGCGCAACGCCGGTTTACAGGACGCTGGTCGACCTGGCGTCATTACCTATTCCAAGAAAGTCTTCATCCCACTGACGCGTCTGTGTCGCGATCGTTGTCACTACTGCACCTTTGCGGCGGCCCCCGCGCAACTTCGCCGTGAGGGCATCTCGTTGTTCCTCGAACCCGATGAGGTCGTGGCCATCGCCCGCGCCGGTGCACAGGCGGGATGCCATGAGGCACTCTTCACCCTCGGTGATCGCCCCGAGGATCGGTGGCCCGAAGCGCGGGAATGGCTTGAGCAGCGCGGCTACTCCACCACGTTGGATTACCTGCGCGCCATGGCCATCCATGTTCTGGAGGAGACGGGACTTCTTCCGCATCTGAATCCCGGTGTGATGTCGTGGGACGAACTGCAGCGTCTCAAGCCGGTGGCGCCGAGCATGGGGATGATGCTTGAGCAGTCAGCGCAACGACTATTCACGCAACCTGGTGCGGTGCACTTCGGCTCGCCTGACAAAGACCCTGAAGTGCGCATGCGCACGATTGATGATGCTGGACGCCTGTCCATTCCTTTCACCACAGGCGTGCTGGTGGGCATCGGCGAGACCCCCGACGAACTGATTGATTCATTGCTGCAGATTCGGCGCAGTGCTCGGGAGTTCGGGCATGTGCAGGAAGTCATCGTTCAGAACTTCCGCGCCAAGCCCGATACGGCCATGCGTGATGCGGCAGATCTGCCGGAGGAGGATTACCTCGCGGCGTTGGCAGTGTCCCGACTGCTTCTCGGACCCAGCATGCGACTGCAGGCCCCACCCAACTTGTCTTCTCCGGAAGCATTGGCCAGCCTGCTGGCCGCTGGGGTTGACGACTGGGGCGGCGTTTCGCCACTGACACCAGACCATGTCAACCCTGAGCGACCGTGGCCGCACTTGGAGCAACTGGCCGAATTGACGGCCGCGGCAGGGTTCACCCTGCGGCAGCGCCTGACCGCGCACCCGGAATATCTGGCTCGTGGA
This sequence comes from Actinomycetota bacterium, assembly GCA_003529305.1. Lineage (GTDB taxonomy): Bacteria > Actinomycetota > Actinomycetes > UBA12327 > UBA12327 > UBA12327. Next base: position 3,813 of record DPWC01000061.1, on the reverse strand, counting down.
GAGCCCTGGGTGGATCCGCGGTTGGTGCCGCACATTCGTGCGTTGGCTGATCCACAGTCGCTGTTGGCGCAGGCTGATGCGCGACCCCAAGGAGTGCCATGGCAGATGGAGTCGGCGAGTTATGAGGTCATCGGCTCGGGCGGTCGAACGGATTTGGCCACCGCGATCGATCACGAAGGTCGTCGATCACAGAACCGGGGCGATGCGGAGTCCGCTTTTGGCAATTGGGCAAGCATCGCTGATCGGATCTCTCCGGCGGTAGTCAGTGGCTCCAGTGATGTTCAGCGAGCACTCACTCTGGCAGCCGACGATCCGGCGGCATTGGCTGACGAGCGTCATCACCACTTGGCTACGGCCTTAATGTCTAGCGACGGTGCCGTTCTTGACGAACTGTGTCGCATCGCTGATTCGCTGCGCACTAGGGCCGTGGGCGATGTGGTCACCTATGTGGTCAATCGGAACATCAACTTCACGAACATCTGTTACACCGGATGCCGCTTTTGCGCCTTTGCTCAACGCGAAGGCGATGCAGACGCTTACACGCTGTCCCTCGATCAGATCGCCGAACGGGCCGTTGAGGCCCAGGCGCTGGGAGCTACCGAGGTGTGCCTGCAAGGTGGCATCCATCCACGCCTGCCGGGTACGGCCTACTTCGACATCTTGCGAACAGTGCGGGAGGCGGCTCCGGACCTTCATGTTCATGCCTTCTCGCCGATGGAGATCGCTAACGGTGCGGCACGCAGCGACATGTCCGTTGAACAGTGGCTTACACAAGCTCGAGCGGCCGGGCTGTCATCAATACCGGGCACTGCGGCAGAGATTCTCGATGATGATGTGCGCTGGGTGTTGACGCGCGGAAAGTTGCCGGCACAGCAGTGGATCGAGATTGTCTCCACGGCTCATCGACTCGGAATCCCCAGTAGCTCCACGATGATGTATGGCCATGTTGATCACCCGGGTCATTGGGTCGCACATCTGCGAACACTGCGACGCATACAGGAGCACACCGGGGGATTTACCGAGTTCGTGCCACTGCCCTTCGTCCATCGCCAGTCACCGGTGTATCTGGCCGGCCTAGCTCGACCAGGGCCGACGCCGCGAGATAACCGTGCCGTGCATGCGATGGCCCGCGTTCTTTTGCACGAGCAGATTGCGCATGTCCAGGCATCGTGGGTGAAACTGGGCGATCCTGTCGTCGTGCAACTGCTCCAAGGCGGTGCCGATGATCTCGGTGGCACGCTGATGGAGGAGACCATCAGCCGGATGGCGGGCAGCGAGTACGGATCGCAGCGCACCGTCGCTGATTTGGCGGCTATGGCGGCAGCGGCTGGACGCCCGGTGCGGCAGCGCACCACGACCTATGCGGCAGCCTCCGTGGATTCCCATTTTGTGGGAATTTCCGAGCCGGTCTGAGGTGACCGGCTTGACGGGAGGGCAATTACACCCGTGTAATTCTCTCCAATGCCCGTTCCGGTGCGGTCATGGTCTTGCCATGGTGCGGCACCGTGCGGCCCAGCCGGGCCGAGCGGGGGGTCGAGGAGGAGCACAGTGAACGAGGTCTACCCACTGCTGCACGGTGCACTAGAGGAACCGGGTTGGCAGGAGCGGGCGCTGTGCGCCCAGACCGATCCAGAGGCGTTCTTTCCCGAGAAGGGCGGCTCCACGCGAGATGCCAAGAAGGTCTGCACATCCTGTGATGTGAAGCAAGAGTGCTTGGAATATGCCCTGACCAACGACGAGCGCTTTGGCATCTGGGGCGGACTTTCGGAGCGTGAGCGCCGCCGCCTGCGCAAGCAAGCCGTCTGAACCACGCGGGTACTCTGATAGGGATGAACCCGTCCCGGGTTTCTTCCCATCATGACTGAACCCACCCCGGTTGCTGCCGAGACGCCGATGGTCCCCGCGGGGACCGATTCCCCCCTGCCTCGCCACCGCGATGTCGTCAGCGATGTCGTCAACGATCTCGTCAACGATGACGACTGGGACGGCGATGACTCCTTCTTGGCCGACGGCCCGCAGCAGCCCGAGTCGGTTGATGAACACCTGGATCTCAGTGTCGCCGCCGTGGTGGTCGCGCACGATGGCCTGGAATGGCTACCCATCGTTGTGGCAGCGATCCGCGGCCAGGAGCGGCCCGTCCAGCGATTGATCGTCGTTGACACCGGCTCGCGCGATGGCGGGCCCGATCTGTTGGCCCGGGAACTGCCAGCCACTGATGTCGTCACGATGCCGCGCACCACATCGTTCGCCGATGCCGTGACGGCGGGTGTGGCCCGCGCTGGAGCACACGACTTCCTCTGGTTGCTCCACGATGACAGCGCGCCTCGTACCGATGCGCTGCTGCATCTCGTGGACGCGGCGGTTCGATCTGGCGCTGCTGTCATCGGCCCCAAGGTGTTGGGCTGGAGTGATCGAACACATCTGCTTGAGATCGGTGTGAGCATCGGCTTGGGCGGTCGCCGCGAAACGGGGTTGGAACGCGGTGAGCGGGACCAGGGACAGCACGACAGAGATGCCGATGTGCTGGCTGTCGGCTCCGCTGGAATGTTGGTGCGATCAGAGGTTTGGCACGGGTTAGACGGCTTCGACGCGCAGTTCCCCTTGTTTCGCGAAGATGTGGATTTCGGCTGGCGAGCCAATGCGGCCGGATATCGGGTCACGATTGCCCCGCGCGCGGTTGTTCACCACGCAGAAGCGGCGACGCGGGGGCTGCGTCGGGCTGACGCGGTGGGCGGCCATCCGCAGCGGGCCGACCGCCTCCATGCGATGCGGATTGTTCTGGCCAACTGCACCACCTGGCAACTGCCCCTTGTCGCCGTGGGGCTTGTACTGCTGTGCATCGTTCGCACTCTCACGCTCTTGGTGGGCAAAGATGTGAAGTCGGCTCGTGAGGAAGCACAGGCCCTGCGTTTGTTAGTGACCCACCCGGGGCTAGTGCGTGACGCTCGAGCGGCGCGATCGGCGGCGCGGATTGTTCCGGCCGCCGAGGTGGCACCGCTGATCGCGCCACCGTGGGCACCAGTGCGGACCGCCATTGATGCGGTGTCAGCCCTTGTCGGCTCCTCAGGTGCAGGAACTGAGCGCCCGTCTGTCATGGTGGAAACCGGTCCGGGCTCTGACGATGCGATGGAAGCGTTGGTCGATGGCGGTCCATCTGTGGTGGGTCGACTCATGCGTCGTCGCGGAAGCATCGTGCTGGTGTTCTTGCTGACGCTGTCGTTGTTGGCCGGTCGCGGCATCATCGGTGCGGGACGAGCTCAAGGCGGTGCCTTACTGCCTGCGCCAGGTGGATTTGCCGACCTGTGGTCGAGTTTTCTGGCGGCGTGGCATCCGGTGTCTGTGGGCTCCTCGCTTCCCGCATCACCGGCAACGGCGCTCTTGGCGGCGCTTTCTATCGCCTTCGCCGGTAGTGCGTCAGCGGTCGTAGACGCTTTGTTGATCCTGGCCGTACCCATGAGTTTTGTCTCGGCGCATCTGTCCATGCGGGGCGTCGTGAGGAATCCGTGGGTCAAGATCTGGGCGAGCCTGTCCTATGCCCTCATCCCGGCATTGACCGTCTCGGTGCGTGATGGTCGTGTGGGCACAGTGGTGCTGGCTGTCTTGTTTCCGCCGCTGGTGCGCGCCGCGGTACATCTGATCGGTAAGGGTGCCGCCCCGGCGGGTGATCGCGCGCCATGGGCCACGGGACTGTTGCTGGCCGCAGCCGGCGCCTTCGCTCCCATCGTGTGGGTGGTTGCGGCGGTGTGCGCGGTTGTCGCTGGCATGACGATCATCCGCGATAAGGCGACACGACTAGCGATGGTGATTGCTTTA
>DPWC01000094.1 GCA_003529305.1 Actinomycetota bacterium | reverse complement strand
CGCGAGAAGACCAAGCTCTTCCTCAAGGGCGCCAAGTGCGATTCCCCCAAGTGTCCGATCGAGATCCGTCCCTACCCGCCGGGTCAGCATGGTCGCGGACGCTCGAAGGACTCTGAGTACCTGCTGCAGCTTCGTGAGAAGCAGAAGGCCACGCGTATTTACGGTGTGCTCGAGAAGCAGTTCCGTGGGTACTACGAAGAGGCCAACCGCCAAGCCGGTAAGACCGGCGAGAACCTGCTGCGCATCCTTGAGACGCGCCTGGACAATGTGGTGTACCGCGCGGGCTTTGCGAAGTCCCGCGACATGGCTCGCCAATTGGTGCGCCACGGCCACTTCCAGGTCAATGGCAAGAAGGTCGACATCCCGTCTTTCCGCGTGACGGAGAACGACATCATCGATGTGCGACCCAGCTCAGTGGACCTCACGCCGTTTGTGGTGGCCCGCGCCGAAGCTGGCGAGCGCACCGTTCCGGGCTGGCTTGAGGCCATCCCCACACGCATGCGCATCCTCGTTCACGCACTTCCGGAGCGAGGCAACATCGACACCCAGGTGCAAGAGCAGCTGATCGTCGAGCTCTACTCGAAGTAATCGTTCGACCCGTCCCGAGCACCATGCTCGGTCGGTGGCAGTACCCGATGGCGTCAAATAGCGGACGCCCGTCACAGGAGGTAACACTGTGCTCATCGCCCAGCGGCCCACGCTGTCCGAAGAGATCGTCAACGAGACCCGGTCCCGGTTCGTCATCGAGCCGCTGGAGCCAGGTTTCGGCTACACGCTGGGGAACTCCCTGCGTCGCACGCTGCTGTCGTCTATTCCCGGAGCCTCGGTCACGAGCATTCGCATTGACGGCGCACTGCATGAATTTCAGACCCTCGAGGGCGTCAAAGAAGATGTCACCGACCTGATCTTGAACATCAAGGGCTTGGTCATCTCGTCGGAAAACGATGAGCCGGTTCTGATGTACCTGCGCAAGCAAGGCCCCGGCGCGGTGACCGCCGCCGACATCACGGCTCCCGCTGGCGTTCAGGTGCACAACCCCGACCTGCACATCGCCACCTTGAACGGCAAGGGCAAGCTGGAGATCGAGTTCACCGTTGAGCGCGGCCGAGGCTATGTCTCTGCCGTGCAGAACAAGGGTGTGGACGACGAGATCGGCCGCATCCCCGTGGACTCCATTTACTCGCCGGTGCTGAAGGTGAGTTACAAGGTGGAGGCCACTCGTGTGGAGCAGCGCACGGACTTCGACCGACTGGTCGTTGATGTGGAGACCAAGCCCTCCATGCGTCCCGGCGACGCCGTCGCCTCAGCCGGCAAGACGCTGGTGGAACTGTTCGGCCTGGCCCGCGAGCTCAACATGGATGCCGAGGGCGTGGAGATCGGCCCATCGCCGCAGGACGCCGTCTACGCCGAGCAGTTGTCGATGCCCGTGGAAGAGCTGAACCTCTCGGTGCGCTCGTACAACTGCCTCAAGCGCGAAGGCATTCACAGCGTGGGCGAACTCGTCTCGCGCAGTGAGGCTGAGCTGGGCGACATCCGCAACTTCGGGCAGAAGTCGGTGGATGAGGTCAAGACCAAGCTGTACGAACTGGGGTTGGCCCTGAAGGACTCCCCGCCCGGATTCGACCCGGCGTCGATCGTTCGCGACTACGCCGACGATGACGACGATGACCTCGACGACATTGCTGGCAGTGACAGCGATGTTGACGACTTTGTCGATGCTGAGCCGGAGACCGAAGAGCTGTAGGCGCGTCCGTCGCACCTGCGACGGCCTGAACGAGGAGCACACTGATGCCCACCCCCACTAAGGGTCCGCGTCTCGGCGGTGGCCCGGCCCACGAGCGGTTGATGCTGGCCAATCTGGCCACTGCGCTGTTCGAGCACGGTCGGATCACCACGACGGAGGCCAAGGCCAAGCGCCTGCGTCCACTGGCGGAGCGGTTGATCACCTTTGCCAAGCGCGGCGATCTGCATGCTCGGCGCCGCGTGCTGTCCATCGTGCGCGACAAGGATGTGGTGCACGCGCTTTTTGCTGAGATTGGTCCGCGCTTTGAGCACCGCCAGGGTGGCTACACGCGCATCATCAAGACCGGTCCTCGCAAGGGTGACAACGCACCGATGGCCGTCATCGAACTTGTTGAAGCCATGACGGCTGAGCAGGCAGCCCTCCTTGAGGCTGAGGCGGCGACGCGTCGGTCGGCCAAGGAGAAGGCGCAGGCTGAATCGGCTGCAGCTGCTCCCGCCGTTGCCGAAGCGGTGGCTGACGAAGCGGACGCCACTGATGCGGAGGCGGTGGCCGAAGATGCGGTCACTGACGCAGCCACTGACGCAGACGCTGCGGCAGAAGACGCAGCCGACGCTGAATCTGCTGAGACCGAGGACGAGCAGGCCTAGCGCCTCGCGATGGGCACTTCGATCGTGACCAGTGAACCCGCCAACCCGAACAGGGACGGCGGGTTCACTCGTCTGCGCCTGAAGTTGGCCTACGACGGCACGCACTTCCACGGCTGGGCGGCGCAAGATGGCACTGATGTTCGCACGGTGCAGACCGAAGTAGAACGCGCGCTGGCGACCGTGCTTCGCGGCGAGCAGCTTATGCGCTTGACAGTGTCTGGTCGCACGGATGCCGGTGTCCATGCGCGGGAACAGTGGGCCCATGCCGATGTTGAGGCCGCGCTGCTGGACGGCCTGGATCTGTCCAGCCTGCTATCGCGCATGAACGCGTTGTTGCCGGACGATGTTCAGTTGAGCGCCGTCGATGTTGCGCCCCTGGGATTTGATGCGCGGTTCTCACCGGTGTCGCGGCTGTATCGCTATCGCCTCAGCGATCGGCCCGAGACAGCCGATCCGCTGCGTCGTCACGAAGTTCTCGCCGTGGATAGACCACTGGACATTCCGGCCATGAATGCTGCCGGTCAGCGACTGCTGGGCCTGCGCGACTTTGCCGCGTTCTGTCGGCGTCGCGAGGGTGCCACCACCGTGCGCACCCTGCTGAGGTGTCACACCTCACGCACTGATGATGGCCTCGTCGTTGTGACAGTTCAGGCCGACGCGTTCTGCCATTCCATGGTTCGCTCGCTAGTCGGTGCTCTGCTGGACATCGGGCAAGGGCGTCGCGGCGTGGCGTGGATCGACGAGCTGCTGTCCCAGCAGGAGCGGACATCACAGGTTCAGGTGGCACCGGCTCGTGGATTGACTCTCGAATCGGTGGCCTTTCCCCCCGATGAGGAACTGGCCGCGCAGGCGGTGCGGACGAGGCGTCGGCGTGAGGCCCCCGCTGGCACCCCTGCCACGCCTACTGGGTAGCCTTGGGCCCTTCCCCAGCGCGCCTCGCGCGCAGCCGGGGTCGACCCCGCAAGACATCACGCACATCTCGAGAAGTGAAGGCAGTCCCCCGTGCGCACCTATAGCCCCAAGCCCGGTGATGCTCAGCGTCAATGGCTCGTCATCGATGCCACTGATGTGGTGCTCGGTCGTCTGGCGACTCACGCTGCCACTTTGCTGCGCGGCAAGCACAAGCCGACCTTCTCGCCGCATGCTGACATGGGCGACTTTGTCATCGTGGTCAACGCCGACAAGGTGGCTCTCACGGGTGCCAAGCTTCGGGATAAGCGTGCATACCGACACTCCGGATTCCCCGGTGGATTGAGCTCAGTGTCCTATGCCGAACTCTTGGCCACCGATCCGCGCAAGGCCGTGGAGAAGGCAGTCAAGGGGATGCTTCCGCACAACAAACTGGGTCGGCAGCAGTTGACCAAGTTGAAGGTGTACGCCGGACCTGAGCACCCGCACTCGGCGCAACACCCCGTCGAATTTCAGATTTCCCAGGTTGCGCAGTAACGCAACTGATTACCACGCAACCGAACGAAAGGACCCAGTCGAGTGACCGAGCAGGCCGCTGACACCGTCTACACCAGCGAGTCGGGGAGCACTCCGGCATCGGCCGATGCCCCCGCGCAGCGTCCTGCGACCTCGACGGTCACTGCGCCCGGTGCGGCCACTGGTCGCCGCAAGGAAGCAATCGCCCGAGTGCGTTTGGTCCCGGGCACCGGTCGCTGGACGATCAATGGTCGCGATCTGGCGTCATACTTCCCCAATCGAGTGCACCAGCAGCTCGTCAACGAGCCCTTTGTCACTCTGGGACTTGAGGGCCGCTTCGATGTCATTGCTCGGATGAGTGGTGGTGGATCGTCAGGCCAGGCCGGTGCCCTGCGTCTGGGCATTGCCCGCGCGCTCAACGAGATCGACACTGAGGGCAACCGCCCGTCGCTGAAGAAGGCCGGATTCCTCACCCGTGACGCTCGCGTTAAGGAGCGCAAGAAGTACGGGTTGAAGAAGGCGCGCAAGGCGCCGCAGTACTCCAAGCGCTGATCGGAACTGCTGGCACGCCATGGCCAGGTTGTTCGGCACCGATGGTGTCCGCGGAGTCGCCAATTCCGAGTTAACCGCCGAACTCGCCCTGTCGTTATCTGCCGCTGCTGCCCGCACACTCTGTTCGCTGCCCCCTGCCTCCCTCGACGAGAATCCGCAGCCTGGGCAGTCGCGGAAGCGCCCATTGGCTGTGGTGGGGCGTGACCCTCGACCATCGGGGGAATTTCTGGAAGCCGCCGTTGTGGCCGGTCTGGCCGCCGAGGGTGTTGATGTTCTGCAAGTGGGCATCGTGCCGACACCTGCGGTCGCTTTCTTGGTAGGTCATCTGGGCGCCGATCTTGGCGTGATGCTGTCGGCCAGCCACAACCCGATGCCCGACAACGGCATCAAGTTCTTCTCCGCCGGTGGTCACAAACTCACCGATGCCCAGGAGGACGCCATCGAGGCACTGGCCGTGGCCGGTGCAGCGGCGACCTCAGCCACCGATGGGCCGCGTCCCGCTGGCGCCCAAGTGGGCCGTATTCGCGATGGTGCTCACGAGGCGGCGGCTTACGGTGCACACCTGATTGCGCATGCCCCCCACCGACTTGACGGCTTGACGGTGGTCGTCGATTGCGCCAACGGCGCGGCCTCAAGCATTGCTCCTGAAGTTCTTCAACGCCTTGGTGCGCGTGTGATCACGCTCTTTTCTGACACCTCTGGGCTGCACATCAATGATGGCTGCGGTTCCACGCATCCTGAGGCTTTGCAAGCCGCTGTGATTGAGCATGGTGCCGACGCTGGTATTGCCCATGACGGCGATGCGGATCGATGCCTTGCAGTGGATGCCACCGGAGAGCTGATCAATGGTGACGCGATCTTGGCGATGCTCGCATTGGCGATGCACGAGCGTGGTCAATTGGCGCACGACACCTTGGTGGCCACGGTCATGAGCAACATGGCCTTGCGGCTGGCGCTGGCGCAGCGCGGTATCTCGGTGGTGGAGACAGCCGTGGGTGATCGCTATGTGCTGCAAGCGATGGCTGAGGGAGGGTTTTCTCTCGGCGGCGAACAGTCGGGCCATGTTGTGATGGGCGATATCGCCACCACAGGTGATGGGCTGTTGACCGCTATTCATGTGTTGGGCCACATGGCGCAAACCGGGCGGTCGCTGGCTGACTTGGCATCGGTCGTTGAACCGCTGCCCCAAGTGCTGCTCAATGTCGGCGGCGTCGATCGCGCCGGCCTTGCTGACAACACAGCCATAGCTGAGGAAGTTGCGGCGGTGTTGTCCGAACTCGAGGGCCGCGGCCGCGTGCTGTTGCGCCCGAGCGGAACAGAGCCGGGGGGGCGGGGGATGGTGGAAGCACCGACGACAGAACAGGCCAATGCCATGGCGCAACGATTGGCTGAT
>DPWC01000210.1 GCA_003529305.1 Actinomycetota bacterium | reverse complement strand
AGCATCACATAGTTGGTGATATCGACAATCAAGCTGATCGGACGCATCCCCAGATGCGTGAGGCGTTGACGCATCCATTCCGGTGACGGTGCCGAGGCGTCGAGTCCCTCCACCTCAAGCACCAGCAGGTGATCTGCCGCTGTGGTGTCATCAATGACCGCTCGGTCCGCTTGAAGGGACTCCGGCAGGGACTTTGCCGCCGGATCCTTCAAAGCCGTTTCGTAAGAGATGGCCAATTCACGCGCAATGCCGCGCAGACTGAAGCAGTAGCCGCGGTCGGGAGTTACGGCCAGATCAAAGACTGTTTCACCGCCGCCCAAGGCCGATAGCGCATCGCTACCGATCTCCGCTGCGGCATCGAGAGTGATGATCCCATCGGATTCCTCACCTAATCCCAGTTCGCGCGAGGAACACAGCATTCCGTCTGACACATGGCCATAAGTTTTACGAGCCGCAATCTCAAAACCACCGGGCAAGATGGTGCCGGGAAGCGCCGCCACGACGAAGTCATTCACCGCAAAATTCGATGCTCCGCAAACGATCCCTCGCACTCCCCCGTGCTCTTCACCCACATTCACCTGGCACCAGCGAATGGTCTTGCCATTGCTTTGCGGTTCGTCGTGGAATTCCACCACTTGCCCAACGACCAACGGCCCAGTGACTTCCCCCACGGTCTCGATGTCTTCGATCTCTAGACCCGCCCGCACGAGGCGCCCAGCGACCTCATCAACATCTTGGTCAGCAGGGATGTCAACGAGTTCGCGAAGCCACGACAGTGGAGCGCGCATTACAGGACCGTCCCAAAGGCACTGGAGAAGCGAAGGTCACCTTCGACCATGTCGTGCATATCGGTGATGCCGTGACGAAACATCAGGGTTCGCTCAAGGCCCATGCCGAAGGCAAATCCGCTGAAGCGGTCTGGATCAATGCCGCATGCCGTCAAAACGCGAGGGTTGACCATTCCGCAGCCGCCCCACTCAATCCAGCGAGCACCACCGCGGGCCTGGGGAAACCACAAATCAAGTTCAGCCGATGGCTCGGTGAAGGGAAAATACGACGGCCGAAGACGAGTGCGCGCATCTGGTCCGAACATGGCCACCGCAAAGTGATCCAGCGTTCCCTTCAGATCGGCCATCGTGAGGCCCTCGTCAATGGCCAGGCACTCGACTTGGTGGAACACAGGAGTGTGCGTGGCATCAAGCTCGTCGGTCCGAAAGACGCGCCCCGGGCACACGATGTAGATCGGCGGGGTGCGCTCCAGCATGGAGCGAATCTGAACCGGTGAGGTATGGGTGCGCAGCACCAGACCAGCATCAGCCGACTCGACAAAGAAAGTGTCTTGCATCGTCCGGGCCGGATGATCGGGCGGGATGTTCAACGCATCAAAGTTGTGCCATTCAGTCTCGATCTCCGGGCCTTCAGCGACCTCGTATCCCATGGCAACGAACACATCGCAGATGCGCTCAGCGATGGTGGACAACGGATGTCGTGCACCCACGGGCCGTCTATCCCACGGAAGCGTGACATCCACGGTCTCGTCACTCAATGCGCGGCTGTCTCGTTCCTCTTCAAGAACTCCTTGTCGCGCCTCCAGCGCTGAGCGAACCTCGGCCCGCGCCGCACCCACTCGCTGCCCAGCTTCCGCCTTGGCTGCCGGCGGCAAGGCACCGATCTCTCGATTTGCCAGAGCCAGGGCAGACCGATCGCCGGTATGGGCAGTGCGGACGCGTCGAAGGTCATCGAGTGTGCCGGCTGCGGCGATGGCGACGAGCGCCTCCGACACTGCCGCAGCGATGGATTCGGGAGCCAATGCCGCGACCTCGACCGGATCGAAGTCCTTGTTGGGGGCAGACATTCTGCGCGAGACTCCCGGGCGGTGAGGTGGGGCAGCGAGCCCACATGGATATTTTCAGCCTACTGGCGAGAGGGCAGTTCGCGGCGCTGGGCGCGCGCCGAGGCGTAGAGGCAAACGGCCGCTGCCGTTGCCAGATTGAGGCTCTCTGCGCGTCCGTGAATGGGCACCGCAATTACTGCATCGCAAAGGTCGCGAATCTCCTTGGACAATCCGTGCGCTTCATTGCCAAATATCCAGGCCGTTGGCGCGGATAGAAATCCTGAATCCGTCGCATCATCCAGCAAGAGATCTCCGGTGGCGTCAGCTGCCACCACCCGAAGTCCAGCGCCCCGGGCATGCGCAATGAACTCCTGAGTTCTCGTTCCTACACAGATCGGCACATGGAAAGCACTTCCAGCGCTCGCTCGGACGACCTTGGGGTTGTAGAGATCCACCGCGTCGCCGGTCAGCGCGACAGCATCGCAGCCAGCGGCGTCGGCGCACCTCACAACCGCCCCCGCATTGCCGGGGTCGCGTACCTCTGCCAAGACAGCGACCAATTGAGTGGATGCACCAACGGCAACGGCAAGATCGACATCCAAGTGCCGGCACACGGCTACTACTCCCTGCGGCGTGACTGTCTGCGCCAAAGCGCCAGCGACTGCCTCTGTGCACAGATTCAGAGCCACGCCCTGCCGGCGAGCCATCTCGGCCAGAGCAGGCTCACGCTCCTGAGCCTGCGGTGTCAGAAAAAGTTCCACCACCGTGCCGGTACGGCGCAATGCTTCGCGAACAGCCTGCGGCCCTTCCGCTAGGAAGAGGCGCTGTTGGGTGCGCTCGCGACGCCGACTCAGTTCTCGAGCCTTCGCTACCTTCGGCGCCTTCGTGGAAGTCAGCATCGAGCCGCCGACCACAAGGTGTCAGACGGAGGCAGCGTTGCGGTCCGCAGGAAGCGCGGTGCGAGCTACCTCAACGAGCGCGTTGAAGGCATCAATGTCGTTGACCGCCAGTTCCGCCAGCATGCGTCGGTCCACCTCAATGCCGGCCAAACCCAGACCTTGAATGAACCGGTTGTAGGTCAGACCCTGAGCGCGAGTGGCGGCGTTAATGCGTTGAATCCACAGTCGGCGGAAATCTCCCTTACGCGCCTTCCGATCACGATAGTTGTAGACCAAGGAATGCGTGACCTGCTCCTTGGCCTTGCGGTACAACCGCGAACGCTGTCCGCGGTAACCGCTAGCGCGTTCTAGAACCTCACGACGCTTCTTCTGGGCGTTAACGGCCCTCTTGACGCGTGCCATGTCTCGTTCTCCTTGTTCTTCGGAATCAGGTTCGGCTACCGGCCGAGCAGCTTCTTGGCCTTCTTGGCATCACCAGGGGCCATCTCGACATCCAGCGCAAGTCGCCGAACGCGCTTGGAGGCCTTGCCTTCCAGCAGGTGTCGCTTGTTGGTGCGCTCGCGCATGAGCTTGCCCGAGCCAGTTACTCGGAACCGCTTCTTCGCACCACTGTGCGTCTTGTTCTTAGGCATCGCCGCTCTCCTCGCCCTGACCCGCTTCGCCGTCTACCGTCATCGCGCGGGCGGCCTTGTCGGCTTCCCGCTGCGCCTTGGCATCGGCCTTCTTCTTCACTGGCCCCAGCACCATGATCATGTTGCGGCCGTCCTGCTTGGGTGCGTATTCCACGAACCCCAGATCGGCAACATCCTCCGCCAGTCGCTTGAGCAGGTTGTAGCCCAACTCGGGCCGGCTCTGCTCACGACCGCGAAACATGATCGTGACCTTGACCTTGTCCCCCATCTTCAGGAACCGCTCGACATGACCCTTCTTGGTTTCGTAGTCGTGCGGATCGATCTTCGGACGGAGTTTCATTTCCTTGATGACAGTGTTCACCTGGTTGCGGCGCGATTCGCGCGCCTTCAGCGCTGCCTCGTACTTGAACTTGCCGTAATCCATGAGCTTGCACACCGGAGGCCGCTCGTTGGGAGCAACCTCCACGAGGTCGAGATCGGCCTCTTGGGCCAACCGCAAAGCATCCTCAAGTCGCACGATGCCGACTTGCTCACCGGCTGGTCCGACAAGGCGAACTTCGGGGACACGGATCCGCTCGTTCACGCGGGGTTCAACGCTGATACCAGACTCCTTTGTCGATCGAGGTGTCCTGAACAGCGAAAAGGCCTCGCTGTTCACCAGCAAGGCCCCACCGGCACGCGCGCTCGGCAAGACCGAACGCTGTGGACATCGCGTCCACTGCGCGGCGCCAAGTCACCCTGACGCAGACCGGACCCGACGACTGCGGCTCATCGCTGAACCTCATCGATGCGGGTGGGAGGGACTCCGCTTGGTGCCAGGCCTTTCGAGTCGTCGTGGACGATCCGAGATGGCCCAGCAGGTCAGGCAGAACGATAACAGCCCGATGGCCGACCCCTGAGGGCCGGCCATCGGGACTGATCCGATCGGGAGGATCGGCCAGACGCTGCCTGTGGGCGTCTGCGTGACTGCCTTAGGACGACGCAGCGTCCTTGGACAGGTAGGGCACGATCACGGCCGCGAGAATTCCACCGACCAATGGGGCCACGATGAAGACCCACAGCTGGCTCAGTGCATCTCCCCCGGCGAACAGCGCCGGACCCAGTGAGCGAGCCGGGTTGACCGAGGTGCCGGTAATCGGGATGCCCACGAGGTGAATAGCGGCCAGAGCCAAACCGATCGCTGCGCCAGCAGCGCTGTTGGAAGTGCGAGTCACCAGGAGGATCACCGACACGAAGATGAAGGTCATGATGACCTCAGCCACCAGTGAACCAGTCGTGCCCACCACTGCCGTGGTGTTGGAACCGAGAGCGCCGGTGGTGTCCTTTAGGCCTGCGCCGACGAGGTACTTCAACAAACCGGCTCCAGCAATGGCACCGATGCACTGAGCGACGATGAACCCAATGCCCTCAGTGACCGACTGCCGGCGGGCGACGATCATGCCGACAGTGACGGCGGGATTGACATGGCAACCCGAGATGCTGCCGAGCGCATACGCCAAGGCGAACAGCACGAGTCCGAACGCCAGCGCCACGCCGACAACGCTCAGCACGCTGCTGCCAACACCAGTCTTCAGTCCACCGACGGCAGCACCGACGGCCACGAAGACCAAAATGGCTGTACCCAGAAATTCGGCCACGAGTTTGCGGGCCATGGATAACCTCCAAGGGGTGGGGAAGGATTTTCAGGGTGACACCCCCGATGCCCCACGCCAGCGAATATCCATCGGCGTGTCGCCCATTTTCCGGGCCGATCCCGCACACTCAGGCGCAGCCTGCGCCCGCTCACTAGAGCCGGCAGGCGTGAATATCGGTCACGATGACCCCCTTGGCACCAAGGGTGGACAAAGCATCCATGACCGTGTGCTGATCGGACCGCGGCACCATCGCCCGCACGGCGACCCAGCCGTCTTCACGCAGTGGGGAGACCGTGGGTGACTCAATTCCTGGAGTCAGGGCGGAGGCTTGCTCGAGGAGTGATGTAGCGATGTCGTATTCCATCATCACATAGGTGCGCGCCACGATTACTCCCTCGAGACGACGCAGCATCTGCACTACCTGCGCCGAGTCGTCAGCGCCAGGTCGCCCAATCAGCAGAGCTTCAGAATTCAGGATCGGCTCACCAACGAGCTCTAGGCCAGCGGCACGAAGTGTCGTACCCGTGTCCACCACATCAGCCACGGCATCGGCGACTCCCAATGCCACGGCGTTTTCCACCGCACCATCCAGACCGACGATCTGCGCACTGACCCCGGCCGCTGACAGGGCTGAGCCCACTAAGCCGCGATACGAAGTGGCAATACGCCGCCCCGCGAGGTCGCTAACGGAGCGTGCGGTTCCGGTCGGTGCGGCCCACCGGAAAGTGGAGAAGCCAAACCCCAGCGCCAAGAGTTCTTGAGCGCCGGTTCCAGAATCCAGCAGCAGGTCTCGGCCGGTAATTCC
>DPWC01000008.1 GCA_003529305.1 Actinomycetota bacterium | reverse complement strand
GCCACCTCCACAACGAGCTCGGCGACTGCGCTGGGTGGTACGCAAATCGCCACCAAGCTCACTGCCTGGACATCGGACGGCGGCGTGGATACTCCGGCCCCCAACGAGACCGCCTGTGACAGCGCCAATTCAGCAACATCGCGAAGGTGCCCCCGCCAGCCCTGCGCGGACAGCGCCAAACCGAGGCTCGCGCCGATCAAGCCACTGCCCACGATCACTGCGGTGCCGGCGGACCCATCACCGCCTTAAGGCAGGTGCGCCCGTGAGACAGCAGGCTCGCTCGCTGGATCTGTGCCCACGGGATCTGTGCTCACTGGGCCAGATCGCGGCGCAACGCCTCCGCGCCGCGAAGGTAGATGTGCTGAATGTCCGGTCGCGCCGTGTCAGTGTCGACATGGGCCATCACCCGAATGACTCGCGGCAAGGCACCCGCAACATCGATTTCGCTGGCACACAGCAGCGGCACATCACCCATTCCCAGTTGACGAGCAGCGAAGGCAGGAAATTCACTGGTCAAGTCCGGGGTGCTCGTCAGGATCATCGAGATGAGGGCGTCGGTGGTCAACCCATTGGCCGAGAGCATCTGCTCTACCAGTTCCACGACCGCCTCGATCATCTCGTCGCGATCATCGGCTGACAGCTGTGTGGCGCCACGGATTGCCCGCACTGCCATGTCACACACCTGCCCTTCGATCGACTGTGGACAGGGTACCGGCCGCTACAGCCCCACCGACTCGTACAGCGCGGCGATCTCGCGACTAGTCAACGGGCGCACCGCGCCAGGGCGCATATCTCCCAATCGCACCTGTCCAACCTGCGTGCGCACCAGCCGAGTGACCGGGTGTCCGACAGCCTCCAGCAGTCGCCGCACAATCCGGTTGCGCCCTTCATGGATGCTCACACGCACCAGAGCCTGCCCCTCGCCTTGCTGCACCAATTCGAATTCGTCGGCGCGGGCTGGCCCGTCTTCGAGGGTCACTCCATCCATCAATTGCCGCCCCACCTCACGCGCCACCCGGCCTTGCACCTGACACAGATACACCTTCTGAACCCCATAGGACGGGTGCGTCAACCGATTGCACAGATCTCCGTCGTTGGTCAGTAGCAGCAAACCCTCGGTGTCGGTGTCGAGTCGACCAACATGGAAGAGCCTTTCGCGCCGCTCGCCGAAGAAGTCACCGATGCATGAACGGCCATGCTCATCGCTCATCGTTGTCACGACACCGGCCGGCTTGTTCAACGCCAGATAGACCCGCTCGGGTGAGGTGTTGACCCGCTGCCCATCCACCCGCACCACGGCGGTCAGTGGATCAATGCGCACACCCATCTGGTCAATGATGTGACCGTCAACCTCCACCCGGCCTTGGGCGATCAACTGCTCGCAGCGCCGACGACTGCCCACGCCGGCACCGGCGAGCACCTTTTGTAGGCGCACACCTTGCGGCTGTTCTGTGTCTGAGGATTGGCTCATCCGAAAGCCTTGGCATCCACCATCAGTCGACCGAGCCGCCAATCTCACTCTCTAATGCCGACAGTTCCGGCAGGTGCGGAGCGATCTCCGGCAATTGCTCAAGCGATGACAAGCCCATGCGCTCCAAAAAGTACGGCGTGGTGGTGTAGAGAATGGCTCCCGTGGCTTCCTCTTGGCCAGTTTCCGCCACGAGTTCGCGCGAGACCAAAGTGCGCAGCACACTTTCGACATTCACGCCACGAATCGCTGAAATCCGAGCCCTCGTGATGGGCTGCCGGTAAGCGACCACCGCCAAAGTCTCCAAAGCCGCCTGAGTCAACTTGGCCGTTTGTCCCTCAAGGACGAACCGCTCCACCCACGGGGCGAACTCTGCTCGGGAATAGAACCGCCACCCGCCAGCGATATTGCGGAGATCGAAGCCCCGTCCAGCATCGGCGTACTCCTGCGCCAAGGAGGTTAATGCGGCCGAGACCTCAGCAATCGGCCGCTCGGTGACCTGCGCGAGAAGGACCTCCTCAACTGGCTCATCGACGACCATCAACAAGGCTTCCAGTAAACCCGGCAGTGACACATCGCCAACCTGCGTTGCCGGTGAATCAGCTGACTCAACCGACTCGGACAATTCTTCCGCCGATTCGGCGTCCCGGGTGGACGTCACGGCACCTGCACCTCCTGATCACCCTCAATAGCGGCACTGCTTGAGTTTGCGTCGACCTGACCTTCGGCCGGTTCATCGAATTCCTCTGAGACCTCGATCTGCGAAGTCTCATCTCCGGTCCAGCGCACCAGCAAGTCCGCCAACGGAGCAGCCTGCTCGAAAGCCACCGCACCTTCGCGAAACAGTTCCAACAGCGCCAAAAAGCGCGCCACGACCGTCAGGGTGTCCGGAGCATCACCGATCAATGCGCGGAAGGTCGCCTCTCGCTGCCGCCGCAGGCGATCGACCAAAACAGCGGCTTGCTCGCGTACCGATACCCGCGGTAGGTGAAGGTGTTCCACCGAGAGCACCGGTTCGACTCGGGGTGTCAAGACCCTCTCAGCAAGGCGGGCGAATTTCTCCGGACTCAACCCCACCAGAATTTCCGGCAACAAGGTGGCCAGATGCGGCTCTAACGGCACCAAGCGAGGGTGGCGCCGAGCCTCCTGACTCATCCGATCGGCAAAGATCCCCGCGACTTCCTTGTACGCGCGGTACTGCATCAACCGTGCGAACAGCAGGTCCCGCGCTTCGAGGAGCGCCAGGTCTTCTTCATCCTCAATCTCGCCACCTGGTAACAATCGAGCGGCCTTCAAGTCCAACAGAGTCGCCGCGACAACCAGAAACTCGGTGGTCTGCTCCAGCGGCCACGATTCATCGAAGCTCTTGATGTGAGCGATGAACTCATCCGTGACCGCCGACAGTGCAACCTCGGTGATGTCCAGACGGTGCTTAGAGATCAGCTGCAAGAGCAGGTCAAAGGGCCCTTCGAAGACATCAAGGTGCACATCAAAACCAGCAACAGCCCCTTGGGGTGCACCCTCTGCGCCAGCGGACATCGTCTCTGCGCGCGCGGATGCGTGTTCGGCCACTGCTGTCATCGCCGGTTAGCGAGCCGAAGCGGTTTCGCGGGCCATGATTTCGCGGGCCAGCTGACGGTAGGCGTCGGCGCCCGTGCTCGATGAGGCGTACGAGGTGATGGGTTCACCGGCCACCGAGGTTTCCGGGAACTTGATCGTGCGACTGATCACCGTGTGAAACACGCCATCGCCGAAGGCGTCCACCACTCGCTGCAGCACCTCTCGCGAGTGCACGGTGCGGGCGTCGTACATGGTCGCCAGGATTCCTTCAAGAACAAGTTTGGGGTTTAGACGCTCGCGCACCTTCTCGACAGTGTCGGTGAGCAGAGCCACACCGCGAAGTGCGAAGTACTCGCACTCCAACGGAATGATCACTCCGTCCGAGGCAGTCAACGCATTCACCGTGAGCAGGCCTAGCGAGGGCTGACAGTCAATCAAGATGTAGTCGTAGTCGCCGGCAATCTTGCTGATGGCTGCCGCCAGAATCTGCTCGCGGGCCACTTCATTGACCAGCTGGACTTCTGCCGCCGATAGATCAATGTTTGCTGGAACGAGATCGAGATTTTCCACAGCAGTCGTCAGCAACACATCGCGCAGGCCGGTGTCGGAGGAAGTCAAGACGTTGTAGATCGAGCGATCCATGTCATGGGGGTTGTATCCCAACCCCACACTGAGGGCTCCTTGCGGATCAAAGTCGATGAGCAGAACTTTGCGCCCCGCTTCTGCCAATGCCGCACCCAAATTGATCGTTGAGGTGGTCTTGCCCACCCCACCCTTTTGGTTGCACATCGCGAGCACCCGGGCCGGGCCATGCGAAGTCTTGGGCCGGGGCTCCGGGAAGGTCGGCAGAGGGCGCTGGGTGGGACCCAACTCGGCACTCTTGCCCATCACTTCTCCTTACCCCAGCTCATGCCCCAGACGGCGCTGTTGCCTCGGGCGAAGTGTGCCAGCGACAGCGGCGTCGTGAGGATAGGACCCTCCAACAGGTCAGGACCGCGCCCGGGTCAGGACCGCGCCCGAGGGTGTGCTTGGGCATAAACCTCATGCAAGCGATCAATGGTGACCAAGGTGTAGATCTGGGTGGTGGTCACCGACGCATGACCGAGAAGTTCTTGAACCACGGGTACATCAGCTCCACCATCGAGAAGGTGGGTGGCGAAGGAGTGCCTCAGGGTGTGGGGCGAGACCTCAGAGGTCACCCCGGCACGCTGGGCCGCCGACCGGATAACCGCCCAGGCTGCCTGCCGAGAGAGCCGAGCACCTCGCCGTCCAACGAACAGTGGAGCCCCGCCTGCCGGACGAGCAGCAGCCATCAATGGAGGTCGGCCGCGCACCAGATAGGCCTCCAGCGCCTCTTGGGCTAACCGCCCAACAGGCACCAGTCGCTCCTTGCCGCCTTTGCCCCGTAACCGCACCACTGAAGGTGCTGCAATGTCATCCACATCGATCGCAACCGCCTCTGAGACCCGAGCACCAGTGGCATACAACAGTTCCAGCAGGGCGGCATCGCGCAACGCGACGGCAGGATCGTCGCCTGATCCGGCCGATTGCAAAATCGCGGCGACCTCGTCAACAGCCAATGCCTTCGGCAGTCGGCGCGCAGGCCGCGGCGACGGCACGGATCGCGCCGCATCACTACTCACCAGGCCCTCATCGACAGCGAAGCGATGGAGCCCCCGCACGGCTGCCAAGGTTCGACTCACCGAGGACTCCGCCAATGTTGTGCGTTTATCGTTGCCCGTGCGCAGAGCGGCCGCAAAAGCGGAGATAGTCGCCTCATCGACCTCGGCCAGATCGTTCGCACCGCGGTCAGTCAAGAAGGAGCAATACCGCTCGAGGTCACGGCGGTATGCCGCAACAGTGTGTGGCGAGAGTCCGCGCTCCACGGCGATGTGCGCAAGGTAGGCCGACACTGTTGCCGTAATCGGCGCCTTTTCCGCCACCAAGCGATGCCCGCTCACGCCAAGACGGCGGACAGATCCGTCGCAGAAAGATCAGGGAACGCTTCAGCGACACCGGCGTAGGTGATGGCCCCCGCGTGGGTGTTCAATCCCAGTGCCAACATGGGGTCCCGGCGGAGTGCAGCGTGCCAACCGTGATCGGCCAGCTCCACAGCGAACGGCAAGGTCACATTAGTCAGGGCATAAGTGGAGGTGTGCGGGACTGCACCTGGCATGTTAGCCACGCAATAGAAAATCGACTGGTGAACTTTGAAGGTAGGTTCTGCATGTGTCGTAGGGCGCGAGTCTTCGAAGCACCCGCCTTG
>DPWC01000042.1:5273-8523 GCA_003529305.1 Actinomycetota bacterium | reverse complement strand
GCGCACGGCGAGGGCGTGCTCACGCGATACAGCGCTGATCTGGTGGTGCCGCGCGAGGTGCGACTGGAGTGCGCGGTACTGAAGTCGTTAGCGGCACTGCATGTGATGGAGGGTCCAGGTTCGCTGCAGCGCTATGCCGCCGAGCGTGAATTGATCGCTGAGCTCACCCACGCCATGGTGGCGGGTGCGCCGCAGAGCCTGGATCCGCTGTTTGCCGAGTGGTACGCCGCGGCCGCTGACGACGCTGCCCGATTGCGCGTGGTGATCGACCAAGTGGCCACGCTGACCGATACCCGAGCCCGATCACTGCACTCGGTACTGCTGTCTCAGCCGCGCACCTAGGATCGCGGCATGGCTGGCCGTATCCGCGACGACGATGTCGCCTTGGTGCGGGAGCAGTCACGCGTGGAAGAAGTCGTCGGTGAGTATGTGACCTTGCGTCGTGCGGGCGGGACCGCGTTGAAGGGCTTGTGCCCGTTCCATGACGAGAAGACGCCGTCCTTTAATGTCAACAGCGCCCGCGGGTTCTGGCACTGCTTCGGCTGTGGTGAAGGCGGCGATGTCATCGCCTTCATCATGAAAATTGATCACCTGCCCTTTGGTGAAGCCGTGGAGAAATTGGCGGCCCGCGCCAACATCGCGTTGCGTTACGAGGAATCAGGGGCGGCCCCTAGCCGCCAGCGCGGTGAGCGGGCCCGGCTAGTGGAAGCCAACGCGGCCGCCGAGGCGTTCTATCGGGCGCAGTTGCTCACGGATGCTGCGCGCATCGGCCGAGACTTCCTCAAAGACCGAGGGTTCGATCAGGCGGCCGCCGAATCCTTTGCCGTCGGCTTCGCCCCGCAGGGGTGGAACTCACTGACCGATCATCTGCGCGCCAAGGGCTTTACCGACAAGGAACTGCTGACTGCAGGGCTTGCCGCCGAAGGTGCCCGCGGGGTGTATGACCGCTTCCGCGGACGGTTGGTGTGGCCGATTAGAGATCTCGGTGGTGAAACAGTCGGATTTGGTGCCCGCAGATTGTTCGATGACGACCAGGGACCCAAATACCTGAACACGCCCGAAACCCCGCTGTATAAGAAGTCGCAGGTGCTCTACGGCATCGAATCGGCCAAGCGTGAGATCGCCAAAGCTCGCCAGGCTGTGGTCGTTGAGGGATACACCGATGTCATGGCCTGTCACTTGGCGGGGGTGACCACGGCCGTGGCCACCTGCGGCACGGCCTTTGGTACCGAGCACATCAAAGTGTTGCGCCGACTCTTGATGGATCAAAGCGAACTTCGCGGTGAAGTGATCTTCTTATTCGATGGCGATGCGGCAGGCCGAAAGGCCGCACTCAAGGCCTTCGATGATGACCAGCGGTTCGTCGCGCAAACCTTTGTGGCCGTCGAGCCCACAGGCATGGATCCGTGCGACCTGCGGCAAAAGTCCGGCGACGAAGCTGTGCGCGAATTGGTCGCCCGCCGCGAGCCGCTGTTTCAGTTCGCGATCCGCTCGGTGTTAGCGGACTTTGATCTAGACACCGCCGAGGGTCGGGTACAGGCGCTGCGGGCAGCTGCCCCAGCGGTGGCCCGTATTCGTGATGTTGCCTTGCGCCCGGAATACACCCGTCTTCTTGCGGGGTGGCTCGGGTTAGACATCGCCCCGGTGCAGCAGGAGGTCGGCCGAGCGGTGGGAACTGCTACCCGGTCGACGGCGGCGCGTGGTTCTGCCTCGCGAGCCGAGGCGGCGCGGTCGATGGCGGCCGCACCGGGTGCCGCAGGCGAGCAGAGTTCATCAGCCTTGCACGATTCCTCGGGTGCGCCAGAGTCTCCAGCCTCGCCGGGGGCCACGATGCCGCCGGCGTCGTATCGCGATCCGGCGGCGCAAACCGAGCGCGAGGTCCTCAAAGTCGCGTTGCAGCATCCCAACGTGGTCGCTGCGCTGTTTGACGCCCTTGATGCCTCGGCATACACGATCCCGGCTTTTGCCGAGGTGCGTGAGGCAACCGTTGCCGCCGGCGGTCTCGCCTCGGGAATACAGGGGCAAGCCTGGATTGATGCGGTGTTGGCCAAGGCGGCCGATGATCGGGTGCGTCACCACATCACGGCCTTGTCCGTTGAAGCCCTGCCCACGGCTGAGGATTCCGATGAGGAGCGCCGTCGCTACGCCGATGCGGTGGTGGCTCGGCTAGCAGAACTGGACACCACGCGACGCATCGAGCAGGTCAAGTCGCGCCTCCAACGCTTGAACCCACTAGAGCGACAGGACGAGTACAACGCGCAGTTCGCCGAACTGCTGCAACTGGAGCAGTACCGCCGAGGTCTGCGCGAGCGAGGCCTCGGCGCGCTCTAACCAATGGGTTGTTTGCGCACAGCGACAGGGCCCGCCCTCCGATGGAGGACGGGCCCTGTGTGCAGTTCGTATTACGGCGTGCTGCTCGGGCTGGCCGAGGGTGCTGCGCTGGACGCAGAACCGGCCTTGTAACCGATGTCCTGGTACTTCAGTGTCGCAAAGCCCAGAGCACCGATGTTGACCAAGCTGGACTTGCCCGCCCAGATGTCCGGACGCTGGTAGGTGGTCAGCGAATGCACTTCCTCCCAGATCTTCTTGTCCGCTTCGTTGGCCAGTCGAACTGCCTCAGCCGAATCCAAGGTGCTCGCCGCCTGGTTGAACAGGTCATCGATTTCCTTGGTGCCGATGCGTGCGTAGTTCTGCTGAATGTCTGCACCCTTGGGCTTGGCGTAGATCGACTCCGACGACGAAATTGGGAACGGCGTGCCGACCCAGGTGAAGATCGTCATGTCGAACTTGCCCGGCGTGACGCCATTGTCGAAGAAGTCATCACCAAGCGTCGAGATCTTGACGTTGACGCCGATGTTCTTCAGCTGCTGCTGAATCAACTTCGACTCCTGCTCCGGTGCGGGAACACCCGAGGGGATCAGCAGGTTCAAGGTGAGCTCCTTGCCCGCCTTGGAGCGGAAGGTCTGGCCGCTAGCCAGAGTCCATCCGGCTGCATCTAGACCCTGCTTGGCCTTCTCGGGGTCAAACTTCACGACGCCCGAGTTGTCTTGATAGCCGCTCTGGTTCGTCATGAAGATGTGGTTGTTCAGCACGGGTCCACCACCCAGCGGGCCGAGGAGCGCATTGGCGATTTGCTCACGGTCAATTCCCCGCGCGATCGCTTGGCGCACCGCTTGGTCCTTCAAGATCGGCGTGGTGCCATTGAAGGTGATGTGGCGGAAGTTCGGACCGGCGGCCCGACGCACGGAGA
>DPWC01000042.1:0-4880 GCA_003529305.1 Actinomycetota bacterium | reverse complement strand
TTGTCGCCCCACCACTTGGGGTTGCGCTCCACGGTGTAGGCCTGAGCGGTCTTGTCGAAGTTGACAAAGCGGAAGGCACCAGCGGTGACGCCGGGGCTTTCCTTCAGGCTGGTGTTGAACGACGCTGGCGTGGCGTTGACCTTGGCAGGGAACAACCCAGAGAACAAGCCCTGCCAATCGGCGTAGGTCTTGGCCATGGTTACGACAACCTGCTGGTCGCTGGTTCCACGCTCGACGGTCTTGATGGAGTCATACCCCGTGGTGGAGGCAACTTGATACGCCGCGTTCTTGCCGTTGAGGGCATTGAACTGCGCCTGGAAGTCCTTGTAGGAGATCGCCGTACCGTCGTCCCACTTGGCGTTGGGGTTGATGTCGTAGGTGATGACTTGGGGACTTTGCGAGGTGAGCTTGATGTCGGTGAAGTAGTCCTTGTTCACGGTGAACTTGGCATCCGCGCTGACATCAAAGGGCGATGGCAGCAGGCCGCCTTCGATCAGGGAGTTGTCCTGCAAGGACCCGTCCAACTGGTTCAGGTTGAAGTTGGGGATCGACTGGCTGATGGGCCAGACGAGGGTGCCACCGTCTTGCACCTGATCGCGCGCGGTGGGGGCGATGTCATTGGTGGTGGCGCTGGTGGCGGTGTTGGAGCCGCCTCCGGCGCATCCGCCAAGCAGCAGAGCCGTAGCGGCGGCACTGGCCGCCAAGGCAGCAGCGCTCTTGCGCTGCCGAAGAACGGTGAGCATGAGAACTCCCTTGCCGTGAGGTGGTGGAAGACCCCCACCCTATGGTGATCAGGAGCCTTGAGCGCTACTGAAAACATGGAAACAGGCGGCCGCGTGAGGGGCTTTGTACCCCTTGGGACCTTTGGTCAGGGCGCTTTCGGTGCTGGGAGACCCACCCTGCGAGGTCAGGGCAGGGTCGCTCTGCGTGCAGAGCTCAGCAGCCTCCGCAGGCAAGGTGGCACGAAGGAAGCACCGGGAAGCGAAGCGACAGCCCGTGTGCTGCACGGTGGGGCTGGGTAGGTCACCACTGAGCAGAATGCGTTCGCGAGTGCGCTCGATCTGCGGATCAGGAACGGGAACTGCCGAGAGCAATGCCTTGGTGTAGGGATGCCAGGGCTCGGTGAAGACCCGATCGGTGTCACCGATTTCGACGATTCGCCCGAGGTACATCACCGCCACTCGATCGGCGCTTTGACGCACCACGGCCAGATCATGCGAGACGATGATGTAGGCCAAACCGAGTCGGGCACGCAGGTCAGCGAGCAGATTCAAGATGCCGGCCTGAATGGAGACATCCAGTGCCGAGACCGGTTCGTCGAGCACGATCAGTTGAGGCTCGAGGGCCAGCGCGCGGGCGATGGCGATGCGTTGGCGCTGTCCGCCGCTGAACTCTGAGGGGTAGCGATCAATCTGATCGGCGTCGAGTCCGACGAGCCTCATCAACTCCAGTACTCGTTCTCTGCGCTGTTCGCGCGGCATGCCGTGCGTGATCAGCGGTTCGGCGAGCACATCACCGATGGGCAAGCGAGGGTCCAGCGAGGCCACGGGGTCTTGGAAGACCACGGAGACATTGCGGCGGATCTCACGGCTCTGGTTGCGGCCCACTTCGGCGGTGTCGTGACCGAGGATGACCACGCGCCCTGCTTTGGGGGCGCGTAGTTCGAGGATTTCGGTGATGGTGCTGGTTTTGCCGCAGCCGGATTCGCCCACCAAGGCCAGCGCTTCACCGTGGCGCACATCAAAGGAGACTCCATCGACGGCATAGACCGTGCCGACGCGTCGGGGGAGCACGGCACCCTTACGCACTGGGTATTCGCGCTCGAGGCCCTCGACATCAAGGACGACCGGCTCGCTTTCACGATGAATCTGATTCCGCGGACGAAGCCCAAGGTCCGGCAGCGCGAACACCGGTTCACCGCTGAGGGTCCCGTTGGAGATATCACTCGAGTGCACACACGCGGCCAGATGGTCAGCGCCGTTGATGGTGGTCAGTGCTGGCTCATTGTCGCGGCACGGTTCATCAGCCAACGGGCAGCGCGGGGAAAATGCACAGCCCGTTGGCAGATCGGTCATCGCCGGAGGTGTTCCCTCAATGGGCACCAAGGGATCGCCGAGTCGGGCATCGAGTCGGGGTACCGCCCCGAGCAGTCCGATCGTGTAGGGCATGCGCGGATCGGCATAGAGCTGGTCGGCGGATGCGGATTCGACGATGCGACCGGCGTACATCACCGCGACGCGATCGCAGGTTCCGGCCACGATGCCCAGGTCGTGGGTGATCAGCAGAAGGCCAGCGCCGCTTTCGCGTCGAGCCCGGTCCAAGACATCCAGGATCTGCGCCTGCACGGTGACATCAAGGGCGGTGGTGGGTTCATCGGCGATGATCAGATCGGGGTCGTTGGCGATGGCCATAGCGATCATCGCTCGCTGCCGCATACCGCCGGAGAATTCATGGGGGAAGTTGCGCACTCGTTTGTCCGGCTCCGGGATGCCCACCAGGTCCAGTAGTTCGGTGGCGCGAGTCATGGCCGCCGATTTGCTGATGTTCTGGTGCACCGTGATGGCTTCAGCGATCTGCTGACCGATCGTGTACACCGGGGTGAAGGCAGACAGCGGGTCTTGGAAAACCATCGCGACTTTCTTGCCACGAATCTTCGACAAGGCGGCATCGTCGAGGCCCAGCAGTGGCTCACCATCGAGCAGTGCCTGTCCTTCAACACGGGTGGAGGAATGCAAGAGACCCATCAAGGCCAGGGCAACTGTGGATTTACCCGACCCGGATTCGCCCACGATGCCAACGACCTCGCCGTGACCGACTTCAAGGTCCACACCACGCACGGCAGGCACGGCTCCGGCTTCACTGGGGAAGGTCACGCGCAGATCGCGCACAGACAGCAAGGGGGCGCTCATAGTTCGGCCTTGGCTTGGGACTGTGGGTCCACAGCGTCGCGAAGTCCGTCACCAACGACGCTGACGGCCAATACCAAGATCACCAAGAAGGCGCCGGCGAACAAGAAGACCCACGGATAGGTCAGTGCCGATCCGGTGCCGTCGGCAATCAGGGTGCCAAGAGAGACATCGGGCGGCTGCACGCCGAAGCCGAAGTAGGACAACCCTGATTCCAGCAGCACAGCGGCACCAACGGACAGCGTGGCGTCAATGATCAGGAACGAGGCCATGTTGGGCAGGATGTGCCGGGTAATTATTTGGCGGGCGGGAACACCCATGAAGCGGGCAGCGGTGACGAATTCGCGCTGCTTCAGTGACAAGGTGAGGTTGTAGATCACCATTGCGGTGAGCATCCAGGTGAAGATTGAGATCAGTAGCACCAGCCAAAGCCAGGAAGAGTCCCGCAGGCGCGGGCTGATGATCGCAATGATCAGGAAGTCCGGCACCACCAGTAGCAATGAGATGACGAAGAGATTGACGCGCTCAACGGTGCCGCGGAAGTACCCGGCGGTGGCACCGAAAAAGGCGGCAAGGCTGGTGGAGATCACGCCGACCAGCAGCCCGATGATCATCGACTTCTGCAAGCCGCGCATGGTCTGGGCGAAGATGTCTTGACCGATCTGACTGGTGCCAAACCAATGCTTCGGTGAGGGCGGTTTCAAGAACGAGGTGCCATCGATCTGCTCATAGGACCATGGCGTCACCAGCGGGCCCAAGAACGCCAAGACGAAGAGCACGCCGATGACGATCAGCCCACCGATAGCCACCTTGTTGCGACGAAACCGTCGCCAGATCAGCGCCCACCTGCTCATGTGGCATCACGAACCCGAGGATCTAGGAATCCGCGCAAGGCATCGGCCAAGAATGTTGAGAACAGGATCATCACGGCGGTGAACAAGGTGGTGGCAGCGGCAACATTGGCGTCTTGGGCGCGCACCGAATCGATAAACCACGCCCCCATGCCCTGCCAGGCGAAAATCTTCTCGGTGAAGGTGGCGCCCACTACCAAGGTGCCGAAGGCGAAGGCGAACCACACAGTCATGGGAATCAATGCTGTGCGCAAACCGTGCTTGTAGAAGGTCTGCCGTTGTGTCAGGCCCTTGGCCGAAGCGGTGCGCAGGTAATCACTGCCCAGGACATCGAGCATGGCGCTGCGCTGATATCGGCTGTATAGCGCGATCGAACCGATGCTGATGGCGATGGTGGGCAGGATCAAGTGCTGAATGCGATCAAACAGAAGAGTCGCAGGGCTGCCGACCAACTGTGGTGAGTTCTCGCCAGTGAAGTACAGCAGTGTGGTGCCCGCCGCCAGGTTGAGTTGCACGGCGCCGTACTTGAGCAAAGTGGCGATGAAGAACACCGGCGAGGCCAAGATGACGAAGGAGAAGACGGTGATCGCGCGATCAGATAATCGGTACTGTTTCAACGCGCCCCAGACACCCAGCAGCACGCCCAGAACCGCGCCGATGATGCTGCCGAGCAGAAGCAGTCGCAAGGAGACGCCGATGCGTCGCCCCATTTCCTCATTGATGCTGTCGCCCTTGAGTGTTTTGCCGAAGTCGCCACGAGCCACGCCACTGATCCACACGGTGTAGCGCTTGAGCACCGGGGTCTTGTCATTTTGATTGACCGCATCAAGGGCCGAGTCAATCGATGAAGTCGGAATTGGCGGGTTGCGAGCTTCGTAGAACGAACGCGGTTTCATCGTGACTGCGGCCAGCACGAACGCCAACGAGGTCGCAAGAAAGACCAGCAGTACCGACACCGCCAAACGGCGGACAAGGTAACCGGCCATGACGCGACCCTTCGGCTAAGAGTTGTTCTCATTATGGGCGCGAAAGGCGGCTGCGGCCGGTTGCTAGGCTTCGCCGCTGTGGTTCGCCCCGGCGACCATCCCCTGTAGCTCAATTGGCAGAGCAGCCGGCTGTTAAC
>DPWC01000133.1:3944-4219 GCA_003529305.1 Actinomycetota bacterium | reverse complement strand
GGCCGACTCTGAGCAGCATGCCCTCGATGAAGCGCGTCGGCTCTGCGCATTGCTCGGCGATCAAGGCACTCTCGAGCCGTCATCGGTCACCGATATTGACCTCAATGCACTGCTGCCCGAATCAGCCAAGCGCGCCTACGATGTGCATCCTTTGGTGGATGCCCTGCTCGATGAGGACACCGACATCGAGTTGCACCCCAAGTGGGCGCCCAACATCGTCACAGCCCTTGGTCGCCTCGGCGGTCGCACCGTGGGCGTGATCGCCAACAACCCGC
>DPWC01000133.1:0-3693 GCA_003529305.1 Actinomycetota bacterium | reverse complement strand
GGGCGTGATCGCCAACAACCCGCTGCGCTTGGGTGGGTGTCTGGACTCCCCTTCGGCGGAAAAAGCGGCTCGCTTTGTGCGGATGTGTGATGCCTTCGGCGTTCCACTGGTGGTCGTTGTGGATGTTCCCGGCTACCTGCCCGGTGTGGGTCAGGAATGGGATGGCGTGGTGCGTCGCGGGGCGAAGTTGCTGCACGCCTTTGCCGAGGCGGTGGTGCCCCGCATCACTGTGGTCACCCGCAAGGCTTACGGCGGCGCCTATATCGCGATGAACTCGCGCTCACTGGGTGCCACGAAGGTGCTGGCTTGGCCAGAGGCGCAGGTGGCGGTAATGGGTGCGGTGGCAGCGGTACGCATTCTGCATCGCCGCAAACTGGCCGAGGTCGCCGAAGACATGCGCGCGCAGGTGGAACAAGAACTCGCTGCGGAGCACGAGATCATCGCCGGTGGCTTGGAGCGCGCCCGCGAACTCGGCGTGGTCGATGAGGTCATCGATCCGGCGCACACGCGCTCTGCGGTGGCGGCCGCGATTCTGGCTGGCCCGTCAGGCCGCGGCAGCCACGGCAACATCCCGCTGTAGAGCAGTCGCGCCCGCGCCAGCGCTTCCAAGGGACCTGCGTCAGCTGGCGATCGAGACCACGCCATCCACACGCTGGAACGGCGCCTGGTTGGAGTACACCCGCACACTGCCGCGCGCGGCACCGTGCCGCTGCACCATCACCGCGGTGAGCTCCTTCAAGGTCATCGATCCGCCGGCCTGGGTCAACTCATAGGTCATCGCATCGCGCAGGCCGCTGAAGGTCGGCCCGGCGTCGTCAGCAAGTTCGCGCAGCGTCCACTTCTTGATGCCGACCTTGACGAATCGGTCATCACCATTCAGGGCGTTGCGGATCGCCGAGATGCCGTGCTGATCCTCCAGCGCCACCACCAGTTGATCCAAGGTGTAGGGCTTGCGAGTAGTGGCCAACACCAGCGCCACCTTGTCGCTGATGGTGCGTGGCACCTCGGCGATCTTGCCGGCGCTCTGCGCGAGGTCAAAGGTGGCCAACCACTGTCCAGCGACATACTCCGGCACGCCCGCACGCTGCAAGGCGTTCAGCAGCACCGCACGCTCCGCGGGGCCTTGGGACAACACATCCGCGATCGCGTTGGCACTGCGCGCGCGCAAACTGGTGAGGTCCGGAAAGCCAATGAAGCCGTCGGCGATCTGACCATCGCCAGCAAGTCGCAGCACTATCTCCAGCGGGCTGACATCAATGCTGGGCAGTAAGTCACTGAGGTCAAAGGTGGGCGCTGGCACCATCTCCACCGGCGCCAAGACGCCCACGGCGCCTTGGAGTTCAGAGAGCAGCTGGGCCATCGGTCGCCACTCGGGGGTGAACAACAACAGCGCCTTGGATTGCACTTGGCGTTCGATCTGCCGCACGCGTTCGCGCGACATCGATAGCACGGCGCCCAAGCTGGCCAGCGTCACTGGTTCGGCGGCCAAGAGGCGCTGCGTGAGTACCAAGTACTCGCGGTTGTCCAGTGTTTGAATCCATTGCCGAATTTCGGCTTCAGCAGAGTTGGGTCGAGCCTCCGGTGCGAGGTCGCGCACCGCAACGGAGTTGACCAGTTCCAGGCTCTGACGCACCAGCAGTGGCACACCGGCCACGGTGGTCAGCTCAGCGAGCACCTCACCCAAGGGCATGGCACCGTCGCGGTTGGCCGCTGACCATCCGCTGATGATGCGCAACGCCCGAGTGACCTCCCACCATGCGGTGACGCTGTCACGCGCTGTGGCCGGTCCGCTGCCGCGCAGGTCGATGGTGCGCCCGGTGCTGGGCGAACCACCGAGCGTGCCTGGCCCGGATCGCTGAAGCGGCAGGATCGAGGGCACCCCCAGCGGGAGTGCCTCACCAGCGACAGGGTGACCCACTGCCGATGATTCGCCGATTCGGTTGACCCGGGCCAGGGCGCCCAGAACCTCATCCACCGTGGTGGCGCCGACATTCCACATCCCGAGCATCGCGCGGATGGTCCAGTCGTGAATGTCGCGGAAGAGCAACGCGTTGTTGTCTTTCAGCACATTGCGAGCCCGGGTGCCCAGGGATGGCAACCGGTCTAGTCGGTAGTCGGAGGGGATTGCGCTGAAGAGTTGAGACAGGCGCACTTCGTCTGCACGCCGAGCCAACTCCTGCAGTTGCTGCTCCTCAAGTCCATCGACCGTGGATTGCAGCAGTTCCAGGGATTTCGCGCGGATCGACTTTTCCGACAAAACAGTTCGTGCCATGAACGACCCCTTGTAGTTCTCATCCGAATACGCCAACGGGAAGGAGGCGGGAAGGAAGGAAGCAATCCGAGGAAGTCGGGAAGTCAGCGGGAAGTCGCTGGGAAGCAGGAAGGACATCTGCTGCGGTCCGCCGAGGAAGGGCGGGGGGATCGACCAGGGAGGCGATGTGATGCGACTCTTTCACGAAGTCACGAGGAATGCGACGATTGAGAGAGTTTCCTTCCGTGTCGTCAAGCGGTGTTGTCAAGGTGAGAGGACGCAGAGACGCCCTCGTAACTGCCTCAGGTGACTCAAAAACCACATCAGCATCACCAGTGGCTGTGTAGGCGCATGCTGACGGTTTCTGCGCCACTGTTTCGTCTGGTGGTGCACTTCATAGTGTGCCTTCAGCACACGAAACATCCGCATGAAAGATCTGTCGGCGCCATTGTTGTGTCAATCGGCTCGAGCCCAATGGCCCGATTTGACGCACTTTCGCCGGATTTCATCGGGCATCTCGCGACACGCCTACGCTGCCAGAGTGCTCGCCCTGCACCGCCACCTCGGCCGCGCGGTTGTTACCGCTGACGGTGATTGGCTGGGGCGCCTTGATGACATCGTGGTGACCGACCTTGCTCGCCCCACCGCCACGGCGCTGCTGGTGCGCCCAGCTCGCCAGGGGCGCCAGAGTCGCCAGAGTCACCAGAGTGGCGAAGGGCGCCAGAGCCTGCGGGTGGACTGGGACCTCGTCGCTGACTTCACGGTGCGCGAGGTGACCCTGAAAGCACATCCCCCCGCCGAGTCCACCGATGCGCCGCGTGACCAAGAGTTCCTGCTGCGCCGCGACCTACTGGACACACAGGTCATTGATGTGGTGGGCCGGCGGGTGGCTCGAGTCTCTGATGTTCTGCTGCATCGCGAATCCGGTAGCGCCCCTGTGGTGACGGCCGTTGATGTTGGACTCGGTGTGGTGTTGCAGCGCCTGGGTCTTCGCCGACTGGGCCGCACTGTGGCACCGCAGGTGATTGCCTGGAGCGATCTGCACATGACCTCTGATCGTGGCCACGAGGTGCAGCTTCGCTCTACCGACGCCGTGGTGCATCGCCTTGATGCTGCTGCCCTGCATGAACTGTTGGCAGCCGTGCGAAGCACCGATGCCGCCGACATCATCGAGGTATTCGCGCATCGCGCCGCCGAGTTACCACCGGCGCCCACTGCTAGAGCGCACCTGCCCGGTGCCACGCACTCCCCTGGACATCGGCGGCGCTTTGGTGCTGTGCGGCGGCGAGGTCGCCGATGAGTGCCCACTTCACTGCCACGCAGCGCACCCGCAATCGACTGCTGCCGCTGCTGGTGGTGCTTGGGCCCGGCTTGCTCGCTGGCCTGTCTGATGACGCCCCCGCCGGGATCACCACCTATTCGGTGCTGGGGGGGAAGTACGG
>DPWC01000007.1:6841-7614 GCA_003529305.1 Actinomycetota bacterium | reverse complement strand
GCCTACATCTGCGGCGAGGAAACAGCGTTGCTGGATTCCCTCGAGGGCTTTCGTGGACAGCCGCGGCTGCGTCCGCCATTTCCGGCTGTCGCGGGTCTGTATGCCTGTCCCACGGTGGTCAACAATGTCGAGTCGGTGGCCAGCGTTCCCTCCATCATCGCCAACGGTCCGGATTGGTTTGCGTCATTTGGTACCGAGCGTTCTAAGGGCTTCACGCTGTACTCACTGTCGGGCCATGTCCGCAACCCTGGTCAGTTCGAAGCACCGTTGGGCATCACGCTGCGTGAACTTCTCGACCTCGCTGGCGGAATGCGCGAGGGCAGCGAGTTGAAGTTCTGGACACCGGGTGGTTCCTCCACGCCGATTCTGACGGCCGAGCACTTGGATGTGCCGCTGGACTACGAAGGCATTGACGCCGCCGGTTCGATGCTGGGCACCAAGGCTTTGCAGATCTTTGACCAGACCACTTCCGTGGTGCGCTGCGTACTGCGGTGGACCGAGTTCTACAAGCATGAGTCGTGCGGCAAGTGCACGCCGTGTCGCGAAGGCACCTGGTGGCTGCAGCAGATCCTCGAGCGCATCGAAGCCGGTCAGGGCACCACAGAGGACATCGACAAGTTGCTGGACCTGTGCGACAACATCTTGGGCCGCTCGTTCTGCGCTCTCGGCGACGGTGCCACCAGTCCCATCACTTCAGCGATTCAGTACTTCCGTGAGGAGTTCGAAGCCGGACTCCACACGCCGGCATGGGAGTTGTTCCCCTACGAACGCTC
>DPWC01000007.1:0-6487 GCA_003529305.1 Actinomycetota bacterium | reverse complement strand
GGCACCACGGTGTCGGTGCCCAAGGGCACCTTGGTGATCCGCGCAGCCGAGCAGGTGGGCATCGAGATCCCGCGCTTCTGCGACCACCCCCTGCTCAAGCCCGCGGGTGCTTGCCGCCAGTGTCTGGTAGAGGTTGAAGGGCAGCGCAAGCCGGTGGCCTCGTGCACGCTGGAGGTCGCCGACGGCATGGTCGTGGCCACCCAACAGACCTCGCCGGTGGCCGACAAAGCGCAGCAAGGCGTCATGGAACTGCTGCTGATCAACCACCCCTTGGACTGCCCGGTGTGCGACAAGGGCGGCGAATGTCCGTTGCAGAACCAGGCCATGTCCCACGGCCAGCCAGAGTCGCGTTTCGAAGGCGACAAGCGGCTCTATGACAAGCCGGTGGCCATCTCGGAGCAGGTGCTGCTGGACCGTGAACGGTGTGTGCTCTGCGCGCGGTGCACTCGCTTTTCTGACCAGATCGCCGGTGATCCGTTCATCGAACTGCTGGATCGTGGTGCCTTGCAGAAGGTGGGCATCTACGAGGACGAGCCGTTCAACTCGTACTTCTCGGGTAACACGATCCAGATCTGCCCGGTGGGAGCGCTGACCAGTTCGGCGTACCGATTCCGGGCGCGACCTTTCGACCTGGTCTCCACGCAGACCGCGTGTGAGCACTGCGCCTCAGGGTGTTCACTGCGCACCGATCACCGCCGCGGTGAAGTGGTTCGGCGGTTGGCGGGCGAAGACGCCGAAGTCAACGAGGAGTGGAACTGCGACAAGGGCCGCTTTGCCTTCACCTCAAGTCGCGGTGACGATCGCATCACCACGCCGTTGGTGCGCGATGACAACGGCGAGCTTCGGGTGGCCTCATGGCCGGAGGCTCTGGCCGCTGCCGCCGACGGCCTTGTTGCCGCACGCGGCAATGCGGGAGTTGTTGTTGGCGGTCGGCTCACGCAGGAAGACGCCTACGCCTACGCCAAGTTCGCCCGCGTGGCATTGCGCACGAACGACATTGACTTCCGCACGCGACCGACTTCAGAGGAAGAACTCGACTTCTTGGTTGCCCAGGTGGCTGGTCGCGGCATTGGCGTGACCTATCGCGATCTGGAGGCCGCACCCACCGTCTTGATGGCAGGGTTCGAACCAGAAGATGAGTCACCCATCGTCTTCTTGCGTCTGCACAAAGCGGTGACTGATCGCGGGCAGCAGGTCATTGCCGTTGCGCCGTACACCTCGCGCGGCTCAGAAAAGCTCGCTGCGACGGTTCTGCACACGGTGCCCGGTGGCGAAGCCGCGGCGCTGACAGCGTTGGCCGCTGGCGATGTGGCGCAGCAATTGCGCAAGCCCGGCAGCGTGATCATCGTCGGCGAGCGACTGGCCCTCACCCCGGGTGCGTTGACTGCTGCGTTGTCCTTGGCAACCAGTACCGGTGCGTCGTTGGCGTGGGTGCCGCGGCGCGCGGGTGAGCGCGGCGCGCTGGACGCTGGTGCCGCACCAACGCTGCTTCCCGGTGGACGACTGGTCACCGATGATGCAGCTCGTGCCGAAGTCGCGGCCGTGTGGGGAGTCAGTGATCTGCCCGCGCAGGCTGGTCGAAGCACGGAGCGGATCTTGACGGCGGCCAACCGCGACATGCTCGGTGCACTCATCGTGGCGGGGTTGGACATCGATGACCTTGCGGATCCATCGGCGGCTCGCCACAGCCTGCACTCGTCGGAATTCATCGTGTCTTTCGAGGTGCGCCACAGCGAGGTCACCGAACACGCCCATGTGGTGTTCCCGGTGCCGCCGATCGCGGAACGATCCGGCACTTTCGTGAACTGGGAAGGCCGCGAGCGAACGGTGGACGCGGCGTTGGCGACCCCGACGATGTCAGAGATCCGCATCCTGGCCGCGTTGGCGGACGAACTTGACCTTGATGTTGATGACGATGTCGCACTCGGCTTTCATGACGCCGCTGGCGCCCGCGCGGAACTGACCGCTTTGGGCCGAGGGAGTCAAGGCAATGCCGTGGCACCGGCTGTTGCCGCGAATCCGGCACCGGCTGCCGGGTCCGGCAGTGAGGCCGTGCTGGCCACGCATCGCGAACTTATTGATCTGGGTCGAGGCCAAGATGGCCCGAACGCACTGCGGGGCACCAAGCGCGAAGTTGTGGTGCGACTCTCGGCTGTCACCGCAGCAGGCATCGGTGCCGCGGAGGGTCAAGCCGTACGGGTCGCCACGGGACACGGTGCGGTGACCCTGCCGCTGCAGATCACCGCCATGCCCGATGGTGTGGTGTGGTTGCCGACCAACGCAGAGAGTTCTCGCGTGCTCGTTGATCTGCGCGCCCTACCTGGTGAGCGTGTCACCATCAGCCAAGGTGGTGCGTCGTGATCGAGCCATTGACCACCGCTGATCCCTCGTCTGTGCCCTTCGGCACCGACCCCATCTGGCTCAGCCTGTTGAAGTCCGTGGTCATCTTCGTCTTTCTGGTTCTGGTTACTTTGTTCACCATTTGGTTTGAGCGTCGGGTGGTCTCGCGGATGCAGATGCGCATCGGCCCCAACCGCGTCGGACCCTTCGGATTGGTGCAAGGCCTCGCCGACGGCGTCAAGCTGGCCCTGAAGCAGGACATCATCCCTGCGCTGGCCGATCGCTCGGTGTTCATCTTGGCGCCGATCATTTCGGCGACGACCTGCTTCATCGCCTTCGCTGTGATCCCAGCGGGACCGGCGGTCTCGATTCTGGGTGTGCGCACCAACCTGCAGCTCACGGACTTCCCCGTGGCGGTGTTGTTCGTGCTCGCCATTGCTTCGATCGGGATTTACGGCATCGTCTTGGCGGGATGGTCCTCCGGATCGACCTACCCCTTGCTTGGTGGTCTTCGCTCGTCAGCGCAGATGATCTCCTACGAGATTGCCATGGGGCTCTCGCTCGTGGCGGTGTTCTTGTATGCCGGAACGATGTCCACCTCTCAGATCGTCTCGGCGCAGCAAACCGCGTGGTACGCCGTTCTGCTGCTGCCGTCCTTCCTGATCTATGTGACCTCCATGGTCGGCGAGACCAACCGCGCACCTTTTGACTTGCCTGAGGCTGAGGGCGAACTGGTGGGTGGATTCCACACGGAGTACTCCTCGCTGAAGTTCGCGCTGTTCTTCTTGGCCGAATATGTGAACATGGTGACCGTCTCGGCGCTGGCCACAACACTGTTTCTTGGCGGTTGGCGGGCGCCAGCCCCGATCTCGACCGTGTGGGCCGGTGCCAACAGCGGCTGGTGGCCGGTGCTGTGGTTCGTCATCAAGATCTTCGCCTTCTTGTTCGTCTTCATCTGGCTGCGCGCCACGCTGCCGCGGCTGCGCTACGACCAGTTCATGAAGTTCGGCTGGAAGGTGCTGATCCCGGTGTCGTTGGTGTGGATCCTGATCGTCGCCACGGCGCGGGCACTGCGCCAAAGCACCTCGGTGCAAAGTTCGACGCTGCTGCTCGTCGTCGGCTTGGTGCTGGCCGCCCTGATCGTTGTCAGTTTCATCGCCGAATCGGTGCTCGCGCGGCGCAAGACGCCGACCGAGCCGACGGTCGAATTCGACCCCTTCGCCGGCGGCTTCCCGGTACCTCCGCTGCCGGGACAGAAGTTGCCGCAGACCGCCGGCGCGATCGTCAGCGGGCAGCGAGAGCAGGTGAGCACCGATGGCTGATGTGTGGGGCACGGTCAAGGGCTTTGGTGTCACCTTCGTGACGATGTTCAAGAAGGTCAACACCGAGGAGTACCCCGAGGTCAAGCGCGGTCGCGATTTTCCGATTGAGCCGCGTTTTCATGGTCGCCACCAGTTGAACCGCCACCCAGACGGTTTGGAGAAGTGCATCGGGTGCGAGTTGTGCGCCTGGGCCTGTCCGGCGGATGCGATCTTCGTCGAGGGTGCGCAGAACACCGAGGAAGAGCGCTTCTCCCCAGGTGAGCGCTATGGCCGCGTGTATCAGATCAATTACCTGCGCTGCATCTTCTGTGGTCTGTGCATTGAAGCCTGCCCAACTCGCGCGCTCACGATGACCAATGAGTACGAACTTGCCGATGACGATCGCGGTCGGTTGATCTTCACCAAGGATCAACTGCTGGCACCGCTGCGTGAGGGAATGTTGGCGCCCCCGCACCCGATGGCCGCTGGTGCCACGGACACCGACTACTACCAAGGCAAAGTCACCCGCTATGACGCCTCGCAGGCGTTGGCGGTCTCAGCGCAGCGCGACGCCAGCTCGGGCGTCGCAGAAGCACCGAGTGCACCGAGTGCAAAGAGTGCCCAGGGCACAAAGGGCGAGGCCTGATGGCGACCGCACCGTTAGCAGCGGCACCGGTGCTGGCCGCTGCGGCTTCTACTTCGCCGGGCGAGGGCATCGCGTTTTGGATCTTGGCGGTCCTGGCCGTGGGCGGTGCGATTGGCATGATCGCCTCGCGCAAGGCCGTGCACTCCGCGCTGTGGATTGCCCTGACGATGGTGACCTTGGCGGTGGTGTATCTGATCAACGCCGCGCCGTTCCTGGGTTTGGTGCAGATCATCGTCTACACCGGCGCGGTGATGATGCTCTTCTTGTTCGTGCTGATGCTCATCGGAGTTGATGCCTCAGACTCGCTAGTGGAAACCATCCGTGGGCAACGCGTGGCCGCAGTGTTGGTGGGTGCCGGCTTCGGGGTTCTGCTGATCGCCGGCTTCGGCAACGTCGCGTTCTCGCGCACGGTGGGCTTGGACCAAGTGACCACAGATGCCGGTGGCAACCTGCAGGCCATCGCGGCGGCGATCTTCGGCCGCTATGTCTTTGCCTTCGAAGCCACCAGTGCGCTGCTGATCACCGCCGCCGTGGGCGCGATCGTGTACACCCATCGCGAGCGGTTGATTCCCAAGCCGTCTCAAGCCGACCTTGCGCAGGCCCGGTTTGCCTCGGCCACGGCGCCGCGAGCGCCACTGCCGGCACCGGGTGTACTGGCCCAGCGCAACGCCATCGATGTGCCCGGGCTGCTGCCCGATGGCTCGCCGGCGGCCGAGTCAGTGCCCGCCGCCTTTAGGGCCATTGACGATGGACCGGTGGCTACCGCGGACTCCTCGGGACCGGCAGCGTTGACCGCTGATCATGGGGAGAGCCGATGAATCCCCTGAACTACATCTACCTCTCCGCGGTCTTGTTCAGCCTCGGCGCCTTCGGGGTGCTGTTTCGCCGCAACGCGATCGTGGTCTTCATGTGTATCGAGCTCATGCTCAATGCCGCCAATCTGGCGTTCGTCACCTTCGCGCGGATCAACGGCACTCTTGATGGCCAGATCGTGGCGTTCTTCGTGATGGTGGTGGCTGCTGCCGAGGTCGTCGTCGGCTTGGCTGTGATCATGGCGATCTTCGCTGCCCGCCGGTCGGCCTCGGTCGACGATGCCCACTTGCTGAGGTCATGACCATGGGTGAACTCGCCGCCGCGAGCGGCACACTGACGCTGACCGGATTACTGGTCGGCCTGCCGCTGCTGGGCGCTCTGATCCTGCTTGCCGGTGGGCGCCTGACCGACCGCTGGGGTCACCTGCTGGGGGTGGCCACGGTGCTGGGCTCCTTTGGCATTGCGCTGGCGTTGTGGCGCGCATTGCTGGCCCGCCAGGCTGAGGAGCGCGCAGTTCGCCAGATGCTGTTCACCTGGGTGGATCTGGGTCGCTTCAAGGTTGATGTGGCACTGCAACTGGATCAGCTCTCCATGGCCTTTGTGCTGCTGATCACCGGTGTGGGTCTGCTGATTCACATCTACTCCGTGGGCTACATGCATGGCGACCCCGGGCGTCGACGCTTCTTCGGTTACTTGAACCTGTTCGTCGCCGCGATGCTGCTGCTGGTCCTGGCGGACAGTTACGCGCTGTTGTATGTCGGCTGGGAGGGCGTCGGTCTGGCCTCCTACCTGCTGATTGGTTACTACCAGCGTCGTGATTCAGCAGCGCCGGCCGCCAAGAAGGCCTTCGTGGTCAACCGGGTCGGCGACATCGGGATGTCCGTAGCGATCATGGTGATGTTCGCGGTCTTTGGCACGGTCACCTTCTCGGGAGTCTTCGACGCGGCACCCAAGGCCAGCTC
This sequence comes from Actinomycetota bacterium, assembly GCA_003529305.1. Classification (GTDB taxonomy): domain Bacteria; phylum Actinomycetota; class Actinomycetes; order UBA12327; family UBA12327; genus UBA12327. Next base: position 425 of record DPWC01000007.1, on the reverse strand, counting down.
GGGTGTGCTGACGGCCATCGGGCTGGCACTCCTGCTGGCTGCGTGTGGCAAGTCTGCGCAGGTTCCGCTGCAGTCGTGGCTGCTCGATGCCATGGAGGGCCCCACTCCGGTATCGGCGCTGATCCACGCGGCCACCATGGTGACTGCCGGTGTGTACCTGGTGTGCCGTTCCAACCCCATCTTCGACCTGGCACCCGATGCCCAACTCGCAGTGATCATCGTCGGAGTTGTCACCTTGCTGGCTGGCGGAATCATCGCCAGCGCCAAGGACGACATCAAGAAGTCGTTGGCCGGCTCCACCATGAGTGCGATCGGCTACATGATGCTCGCCGCAGGCCTCGGGCCAGATGGCTATGTGTGGGCGATCGCCTTTTTTCTGGCGCACGGCTTCTTCAAAGCCGGACTGTTCCTGGGTGCTGGCTCGG
>DPWC01000119.1 GCA_003529305.1 Actinomycetota bacterium | reverse complement strand
GCACAACATCGCCTACGGCACCCAGTAACGCCACCAGGTCGGTGAGGTCATCGTCACTCACCTGGGTCCCCGCGCAGACGGCGCTCATGCCCCGCCCAATCAATGCGGGCGTGTTGGGCATCACCCGAACAATGCGGTGACCTGGCAAGGCAGCAGATAAGGCGGCGATCGTCGTCCCGGCCGCCACCGAGACCACCAGTGTTCCCGGCGCCAAGTGATCGGCGATCTCCTGACAGACCTCCGCAATTTGTTGTGGCTTGACGGCCAACACCACAGTGCCGACGCTGCGTAGGGCCGTTGCCTCGGGCGTGGCCACCACCTGGTACCGCTCGTGGATCTCTTGGCATCGCGCAGCGGAGGCTTCGACGACCGCAATGCTGTCCGCGCTGCGGCCTGAGCGAAGTGCTCCGGCAATGAGGGCCTCACCCATCCGGCCGCCACCGACGAAACCCAGCGTTGCTGTCATGGCGCCATTGTGGCAGTTACGACGGTGTTCGCCGATCCCATGGCATGGTCTCGAGGTAGCGAAGGATCAATCCCTCACGAAGTGCCCAGGGGCAGAGCTCGAAGCGCTCGATGCCGAGTCCACGCATGACTTCCTCAGCGACAACCGCTGCTGCCGGCAATTGCCCGGCGCGCTCCCGTGAGACCCCCGGTAGTTTCGACCGATCTTCCAGCGGCATCTCACATAACCGCTCGGCCAGCCCCGTCATGTCTGCGCTGTTCAAGAAACGCTGAACAAACAGGCCGGCACTCGAACTCGGCGCGCCGTTGATTCGCGCGAGCTGGCGAAAAGACTTCGAAGTGGCCACATGGTGGCGATGGTCGTGATGCGGCGTCATCGCAGCTCGAATACCCGCGATCTCTTGAACGACTAACTCTCGCAGTCGCTCCAATCCATCCGGCCGAAGTTCGCCAGAGCGATGGGCGAACTGCCGCGTGAGGCGACCAGCGCCCAAGGGCAAAGATACCGCCACTGCCGGGGCTTCGTCACTTCCTGCTGCCAGTTCGAGCGACCCGCCACCGATATCGGCGACCAACAAGTCCCCCGACGACCAACCGAACCACCGTCGAGCCGCGAGGAAGGTGGCGGCGGCTTCCTCTGCCCCGGGCAGCACTGCTACCGGCACACCCGCCGCCTTGCGAATGCGCGCCAGCACGCTCCGACCGTTTCCCGCCTCGCGAATAGCCGAGGTGGCAAAGGCGATCAGGGCATCGACTCCCTGTTCCTCAGCCAGACCCACACATTCAGTAATACTGTCAATGAGTCGGTCCACCGCCGCGGAATCCAACGACCCATCACCGTCGAGCGACTCCATGAGATACAGCCCCACTTTGTGCGAGGCCATCGGCAGGGGCGCGGCACCGTGATGCGCATCCACCACCAGCAGATGCACGGTGTTCGAGCCAATATCCAGCACGCCCAATCGCACGATGAGACCGTAGTCCGGCACCGGGCGCGGGCCCCATAGGGTGTCCGCGTGCCTGAGGTGCCTCTGACCTTCGCCCGCGAGTGGGTGGAGTTTGTCGACCCCGCCGATGACGAACAGATCATCCGTGCAGACCTGACTTGGTTGACCTCGCGCTACATCTGCATTTACGGCAATGGCTGCAAAGGGATCGAGTCATCCAAGCCCGATGCTGGCTGCTGCGTACACGGCGCACACTTCAGCGCCAAGTCTGATGAGAAGCGAGTGCGCAAGTCGGTGGCCAAGCTCACGCCCGAAACCTGGCAACGCTTCAGCGATGAGTGGATAGAGAAGGACAGCGACGGCGAACGCAAGACGAAAGTCGTTGATGGCGCCTGCATCTTCAACAACGATCTCGACTTCGCTGGCGGCGGCGGCTGTGCTCTGCACCACCTCGCAGCCGCCGAAGGTGTCAGCCATGTCGTGACCAAGCCCGATGTCTGCTGGCAGCTGCCGATTCGTCGCACCTACGACACCGTTGAGTTAGCCAACGGTGAGGAGAATCAGGTCATGGTCATCGGTGAATACGACCGACCGGGCTGGGGCGATGGCGGACATGACTTCGATTGGTACTGCACGGGTAACACCGAGGCCCATGTATCTGACCAGCCGTTGTATGTGACCTCACGCGACGAACTGGTTGAGCTCATGGGCGAAGCTGCCTACGCCCACCTCGTGGAGTTATGTGATGCCCGCGAGGCCATCAAAGCGGCCCGCCCACTTTTGCCGCTGGTCACTGTTCATCCCGCTGACCCACCGCGCTGACTTTGTCGGCCCGGGCGCCTAGTGTTCCCGCATGGCCAGCACGAGCTCGCGCGGCGGATCGGCGCGCAGTAGCGCCTCGCGTAGTTCACGCAGTACTCCGGCGTCCTTTCGCTGCAGCGAATGCGGATGGACCAGCGCGAAGTGGTACGGCCGCTGCGGTGAATGCCAGGCCTACGGAACGGTCGCCGAGGTCGGCGCACCATCACTGCGCGAAGTTCGAGCTGGTGCTGTATCCGCCCCGGCGCTCCCGATCGCCGAGGTCTCCCAAACCGCAGCACGATCAACGCCGAGCGGTGTTGGGGAGCTGGACCGAGTTCTCGGCGGTGGCATCGTTGAAGGCGCTGTCCTGTTGGTTGCCGGCGAGCCAGGAGTGGGCAAATCCACCCTGCTGTTAGAGGTCGCTGCTCGCGCCGCACGCAACGGGTTGACAGTTCTGTCGATCACGGGCGAGGAATCCGCGGGCCAGGTGCGCCTGCGAGCCGGACGCATCGGAGCACTGGCGCCGTCGCTCTACTTGGCTGCTGAGACCGAGTTATCGGCAGTGGTTGCCCACATCGAAGCGGTAGATCCGGACTTGTTGATCGTCGATTCAGTCCAGACCATCGGTCTGGATGCCGTCGATGGCGGCATCGGTGGGCCTACTCAAGTGCGCGAAGTCGCCGGGGCTTTGATCCGCATCGCTAAAGCACGAACGATGGCTACCATCTTGGTCGGCCATGTCACCAAGGACGGTTCCATCGCGGGTCCACGAGTTCTAGAGCATCTGGTCGATGTCGTACTGCAGTTCGAAGGCGACCGCGATCAACGGCTCCGCATCATCCGCGCTGCCAAGAATCGCTACGGGCCGACCGATGAGATGGGCTGCTTTGAACTTATTGACACAGGTATCGCGGAATTGCCTGATCCCAGTGGCCTGTTCCTGAGTCGTCGCGACGAACCCGTGCCCGGAACCTGCGTGACCGTATGCCTCGAGGGGCAACGCCCTCTTGTGGCCGAGGTACAGGCTCTCGTAGGACCGTCATCGCTGGCTTCGCCGCGTCGGGCCGTCAGCGGATTGGATAACCCCCGCACGGCCATGGTCTTAGCGGTATTAGAACGCCGTGCAGGCGTGCCCTTAAGTGCGCACGATGTGTACACCGCCACTGTCGGTGGGGTGCGTCTCACCGAACCGGCAACCGACCTTGCGGTTGCGCTGGCAGTAGCCTCGGCCGCCCAGGATCTGGCCTTGTGGCAAGGACTCGTTGCTGTCGGCGAAGTAGGGCTCGCCGGTGAATTGCGACCCGTGTCGGGCATTGATCGACGGTTGGCGGAAGCTCACCGCCTCGGATTTACCCACGCCATCATTCCCGCCGGCTTGACTCCCACAGTCCCTGACGGTTTGCGAGTTCATCAGGCCAGCGACCTGCGGCAAGCGGTGGTGGCGGCGCTGACTGCGCGGGGTGCGGACGCATAGCGCATCGACTCTTGTCCGTCAGGACGATCAACTTGTCCGTGAGGACGGTCAACTCATCTTTCAGGACGACCGGCCGCCAAAGCCGATATCACGCTCCGCGCCATCGAGTGCCCGCCACCGCAGATGCACCGGTGCGCCATCTACCACCGGCGTGCCGATGACATGGTCGAGGTCGATCTCGAACAGCAGGTTGTCCTCGGGAGGCAACGAGGCAAAGGGTGCGGCCTGTCGGGCCCGCTCGTAGATCTCGCGGTCCTGCACCAGATGAGCCGTCCCCTTGGCCGCTAATTCCCCTGATTCGAAGGGGTTCACTGTCACCGCGGCATGCAGAGCAATCCGAGGGTCACGCAGCAGGTCCAGCCCTTTGGGCGATTCCGGGTACATAAACAGGTAGAGGCCTGGCCCGGAAGGAAACACCTTGACCGGATGAACACGGGGACCGCCATCGGCTCGCACGGTGGCTACATAGGTGATGCGGCCGGTTGCGTCGTCACACAAGCGATGTTCGGCGTAGCGACCCAGCACCGGAGCCTGTTCGACAAAGTCGCACCACCGAGCCATCGCTACTTGTCCCTCATCCCTTCAGCGGCGCGTATGTGAGGGCTATAGTCCACCACGGCGGCGCCCCTTCCCCCGACGGCGACCGGCCGGGGAGGACCGTCGTGGCAGCCGAAGGGCCAGAGTTCGAACAGGCCCTGCACACCATTCTCAGTGCGATGGCGCCAGGCACTGAATTGCGTGACGGACTTGAGCGCATTCTGCGCGGTCGCACGGGTGCACTGATTGTCTTCGGTTACGACAAGAATGTTGACGAGTTGATCAGCGGTGGCTTCCAGCTGGATGTTCCGTTCTCATCCACGCGTCTTCGAGAACTCGCCAAGATGGACGGCGCGATCGTCATCGACTCTGATGCGACCAAGATTCTGCGAGCCAATGTGCACCTCGTTCCTGATCCGGCTATTCCTACGGAAGAAACAGGCACCCGGCACCGCACTGCAGAACGGGTTGCTCGACAGACCCAACTGCCGGTGATCTCAGTGTCGCAGTCGATGCAGATGATCGTGGTGTATGTGGCCGACCGACGCTATGTGCTGGACGATTCCAGCATCGTGTTGTCGCGGGCTAATCAGGCGTTGGCCACTCTTGAGCGCTACAAGCAGCGCTACCTTGAAGTCTCCGGTGCGCTGACATCGATGGAGATCGAAGACCTGGTCACTCTGCGCGATGTTGCCGTCGTGGCCCAGCGCATTGAGATGGTTCTGCGCATCGCCGCCGAGATTGAAGGTTATGTCGCCGAACTGGGTGTCGACGGACGCCTGTTGTCACTGCAGTTAGACGAGTTGGTGGCCGGTATGGCTGTTGACCGCGAATTGGTGGCCCGCGATTACCTGCCAGTCCCGGTGGGGCGGAAGAAGGCCAAGGTCGAAAACACCTTGAAGGCGCTGGCCGCCCTGACCAATGAAGAACTCATCGACTTCGCCCTCGTGGCCAAAGCCATGGGCCACGCGGGTTCCGATCTCGACCTGCCGATCAGCGCTCGAGGGCATCGTCTGTTGTCCAAGGTGCCCCGACTGCCCTCGAATGTGGCCGATCGCATCGTGACGCACTTTGGTTCACTGCTCTCCGTCATGACGGCGGGCATTGATGAACTCCAAGCCGTCGAGGGTGTCGGTGAGAACCGTGCCCGCAGTGTGCGCGAAGGGCTATCGCGATTGGCCGAGACGGCCATTCTCGAGCGGTATGTGTAACGCGCGTACTGAACGACAGCAGCACTAACCCAGTGTGAACGGCTCCGCGTCACTGAGCACCGAACCGTTGCGCCCCACCCAGGAGTAGGACCCCGCCGGAGCAGCCGGTTGCGCCTTGGGACAGCCGGGCTTGGATATCTGTCCGTTCCATTCGACCGTCACGGCGAACGGCGTCGTGCGAGAGATCTCCCGGAGGTTGGGGGCGCCACCGGGAGCACAGTCATCTGACGACCAGATTCGACGACTACCCGATCGCACCTGCACCTCATTGCGCACGCGACCGACATCTCGCAGACACGGCGTCGCACTGGTGGTGGCCACAACGAAGCGCACCCGAGCCGGTCCGCCGACCGGGTTTTGCTCCTCCTCAGCCGTGACATACACCCGGACCTGCGCATCAGCACAGGTCCGACCGACGGCCGCCGATGCGGAACTACTTGATTGCGCCGTTGGGGTGGGGGTCAACGGCGTCGTAGCCGGTACACCCGTTGCCGATGGCGATGGCGATGGAGTGGAACTGGCTGTCAATCCCGGTGTCGCAGGTTGTCCGTCGGTCTGAGTAGTGCCATCGCAGGCCCGCCCGATGAGCAAGAGGATGACCAGGACACCAGCCCCGAGCAGAATGCGGCGGCGCCAATAGACACCGGGGGGCTGAGAGCCCACGGGACGCAGAATGCTCGACACGGCGACACCCTAGGCAGTGCTGCACCGGCGTAGCGTGGCGGCATGTCAGTGACTCCGGCAGAGGCAAAGGCATCCGCAGAAGAGCCGAGCACTGCAGCAGTGTCAAGCGTCGCCCGGGATGCACTGTCGTGGTTCGCCAGTAACGCCCGCGACTTGCCTTGGCGAGGAGCAGGGACAACCGCGTGGGCAGTGATGGTCAGCGAATTCATGTTGCAGCAAACGCCTGTGGATCGCGTGGTGCAGCCCTACCAGGCATGGATGAACCGCTGGCCCACAGCCGCAGCACTGGCCGCCGATCCCGTCGCTGACGCCATCCGGGCGTGGGGCCGCCTCGGGTACCCCCGTCGTGCGGTACGGCTGCATGCCTCAGCGCGTGACATCGTTGATCGCTTCGGCGGAGAGGTGCCCTCCGCTTTGGAGGACCTTCGATCACTCCCCGGGGTCGGCGAATACACCGCATCGGCTATTGCTGCTTTCGCCTTCGGGCAGCAGGTTGCTGTCCTCGATACCAATGTGCGACGCGTTCTCGGACGCGTCTTTGATAGCCACGCTCTGCCGTTGGCATCGTCGATTTCGGCGCGCGATCGCACCCTGGCCACCAGACTGATTGCGGCTCAGCCCGCAACTCGCGGTACGCAGGTGTGCCTGGCGGTGATGGAGCTCGG
>DPWC01000058.1 GCA_003529305.1 Actinomycetota bacterium | reverse complement strand
AAGTAGTCGGTCCACAGCACCCACAGGTGGTGCTTGACCAAACTGGAGCGCTCTTCCTTGATGCCCAGGGCGCGAGCCTTGAAGGTGACATCGTCAGAGGCCGCGTACTTCTCCATACATGCCTTGACGGACTCGGCTTCGAGCCGAGCTTGCGCCGGGTCGTAAACGCCGCACGGCAGGTCGCAGTGTGCGGAGACGGTGGTCGGACGCAGCAGGCGCGAGATCATCGGGAGTCCTTTCGTCAACGGTTGGTACCGAAACGGTGCGGCAGGATGCTCACACTACTCCGGGGCGGGGCAGCGCGTCCGGTGACGGGGCGAGCCCGCAGGGACAACAGGTGAGGAGGGCGGGCGGTGTCGAAGCGTTACGCCACGGGCTTCAGCGTGGTGCGCGTGAGCGGGCTATCGATGATCCCGGCGCTAGCGCCGCGCGACCTTCTGGTGGTGCGGTGGGGTGGTGATGTCGGCGTGGGCGATGTGGTCGTCGTTGAACACCCGAAGCATCCCGATCTTCTGCTGATCAAACGCCTCGTGCGGATCGATGACGATGGCGCGTGGGTAATGGGTGACAACCCAGGAGCCTCTGATGACTCGCGCGACTTCGGAGCCGTTCACAGCGATGCCATCGTGGGGCGAGCACTGGCTCGGGTGTGGCCATGGCCCTGGCAGTCGATGTTGCACCTGCGGTGACGGACCGAGGCAACCAGTAACACTGATGCGGTGTCGCCAGAATTTTCTGTCGAACGCTTGGCCGCAGTTCAGAGGAGAAGAACTGTTTTTCCCATCACTTCGCCGGCTGCCATTGCGCTGATGGCCGTGGCCGCGTCAGTTAGCGGCATGACGCGTTCGATGCTGGGCCTGATGCCCGTTGCTTCCACGAAGGAGATCAATTCGGCGAGTTCGCCGACTGTTCCCATCGTGGATCCGATGACCTGAAGTTGCAGGAAGAACAATCGACTCAGATCCGCCGATGGCGAAGGTCCGGAAGTTGCTCCGCTGATGATGATGCGCCCGCCGGGTCGAAGTGAGCGCATCGAGTGCGCCCAGGTGGCCTCACCGACGGTCTCAATGACGGCATCCACGCGATGCGGAAGTCGATCACCGGGTTCAAAGACCGCATGGGCACCGATGGATTCGGCGAAAGCTCGTTTCGATTCGGTGCGCCCCGTGGCCCATACTCGAAGGCCCATAGCGCGGCCGAGCGCTATGGCCGCGCTGGCCACACCACCGGCCGCACCTTGTACCAGCACCGTTTCGCCAGCGCGGAGTTGACCGCGAGTCGTCAGCATGCGATACGCCGTGAGCCATGCGACCGGAAGGCAGGCGGCTTCTTCGAAGGACAGGCCCGCCGGCTTGGGCAGCACATTGCGCGCCGGTACCACCAAGTACTCCGCGAAGGTGCCCTGATGCACTTCTGAGAGCAGTGATCTCTTGGGGTCTAGCGTCTCATCGCCACCGCCAGCATCGGGGTCGGCAATGACGCCGTGGACGATGACTGCGCGTCCGGTGTCATCAATACCCGAGGCTTCGCAGCCCAAGGTCATGGGAAGAGCGGAAGGATCGATTCCGACGCCACGCAGCGTCCACACATCGTGGTGGTTCAGCGCTGTGGCCTTGACCTGCACGCGCACCCAGCCACTGTCGGGTACTGGTACGGAAATGTCATCTAGTGACAAGGCGGCAATGGGGTTGTCCGCATCAGCGGTAACGGCGCGGGCAGCAAGCATGAACTCACTCTAGTGATCGCGCAGGAGATGCAGAGAAGTAATGAAATCTCGATCCAACCTCGCAGTTGACCCCTCAATGTCCGGTAGCGTCTATGCACTAACAGTCGAGTTACCCGAAAATGTCGCCGAAGACTTCTTGCGGCAGCACCTGAAGTCTGAAGAGGAGGGCGGTAATTGATGCCGGGTCACGATTCGCATCGGCGTCCCACTATCGCCGTAGTCATTCCTTGCTTCAATGAGGAGAAGACGGTTGGCCGTGTTGTGGAGGATTTCTTGAGAGTCCTTCCGGATTGCATTGTGGTGATCGCAGACAACAACTCCACGGACGACACAGCGCGTGCCGCGCGTGCCGCTGGCGCAATAGTCATTACCGAGCGTCGCCGAGGCAAGGGAATGGCGGTTCGAAAACTTCTCGCCGATGTTGATGCCGAATGCTTCGTGATGGTCGACGGTGATGCCACATATGACGCAGCTTCCGCGATCGAAATGACTCGCCTAGTACTTGAAGAGTCTTACGACATGGTTATTGGAGTTCGAAAGACGCCAGAGGACGGCGGCGAGGAGTATCGAAGTGGTCATCGCTTCGGTAATGCGATCTTGACTTGGATCTTCAAGAGCCTTTTCGGGCTGCCAATCTCAGATACCCTCAGTGGGTATCGAGCAATGAGTAGGCGTTTCGCAAAGACTTTCCCGGGCTCGCCCGAGGGGTTTGAAGTCGAGGCGGAACTTAATGTTCATGCTGCGGTAATGGAAGCTCCGGTAGCGGAGGTTCCTACGACATACATCGCCCGGCCAATTGGGTCATCATCGAAACTTCGAACCTACCGGGATGGTTGGCGAATCCTTC
>DPWC01000156.1 GCA_003529305.1 Actinomycetota bacterium | reverse complement strand
CGGCCGTGGCGTCGTGAGCATCAACCAGTTCCACACCGAATGCCTCAACAGCATCACTGAGTCGACGCTTGCCCGATCGGTATCGCTCGAAATGTCGCCACAACACCAGCGGATCAAGAATCAACCCATCAAGGTTCACCGTGGTTGCGTGGCGTTGGGCTTCGTTGACGATCAAGGGAAAATCAAAGGAGGCGTTGTAGATCACCACGGCATCGCCTCGGGCCCACGCACCATGCAGTTCGTCAACAATCTGTGGTACCGCAAGAGCAGATGGCATGCCCTCATGGCGCACGCGCTCATCAGTGATGCCGTGAACAGCCGAAGCGGACGCTGGAATGGGGATTCCCGGATCAACGAGCCAGTTGCGCACCGACTCCCGGACGCCATCGCGCATGCGCACGCACGCCGCGGACACAATCCGATCAGCAGCCGGATCGGTCCCCGTTGTTTCTAGGTCGAAACCGACGAAACCAGTTGGCCATGGGGCCACCTAGGCGCCCGATTTCGATCGAGCCGACGCCACCTTCTGCAGGGCTTGCCCCAATCGCTTCTGGGCTGCCGCAAACCCTGCGAGATCGCCCTTCTTCAATGCGGTCTGAGCATCGTCATAGGCCTTTTGGACTGCATCGAGCGCACTGGACAGATCGCCGCCACTGGGCGTCGACGGCGTCACGGTGGATCCCCCACCTTGGTTTCCGGTGGCGCCGATGTCGCCTCGGAACACCGAACGCAACGCCTCGTCCAGAGTGTCTTCCATCGCTGTTCGATTCCCGAAGGCCACGGCAACCTTGCGCAGCAACGGGAACGAGTCAGCCTGCGATGCGCGCACATACACCGGTTCGACATACAGCAAGCCGCCACCCACAGGCAAGCTCAGCAGATTGCCGATCTCTACCTCGGAACCACCACGACGCAACAGGGACAACTGCGACGAGATTACTGGATCGGACTCAATGTTGTTTTGCACCTGCGTGGGTCCAGGGATGGTGGTGTTGCGGGGCAGCTGCAACACCCGAATCGTCCCGTAACCCGGACCTGGTGTGGAATCCACCGCCATGAAAGCCGCGAGGGTCTGCCGGTTGGTCGGGGAGAAGGTTGAGGTCAGAGAGAACGCTGGCGACGAGACCCCCGGCATCTTGACCGTCAGGTAGTACGGCGGCTGCGGATCGCTTCCGGAGGCTCTGGTGGGATCCCCCGGAATGGTCCAGAAGTCTTGGCCGCCGTAGAACGCGCTGGCGTCTTGCACATGATATTTCGAGTACAACTCGCGCTGAACCTTGAAGATGTCCTCGGGGTAGCGAACATGTTGCAGCAGTTCACCCTTGAGATCGCTCTTAGGTTTGATCGTGCCCGGGAAGGCCGCGGACCACGCCTGCAATACCGGATCTTTGTCGTCCCACTGATACAAAGTCACGGTGCCGTCGTAGGCATCCACGGTGGCTTTGACCGAATTGCGAATGTAGTTCACATCATCGCTAGCCTGTGCTTGGACGAATTGCGAGTTTGCCGTGATCGAATCCGAGGTCACCTGGCCGAGTTGAGAGCGGGCCGAGTAGGGGTAAGCATTGCTGGCGGTGTAGCCGTCCAAGATCCACAAGATGCGACCGTTGACCACGGCCGGATAGGGGTCGCCATCAAGTCGCAGCCACGGTGCCACCTTCTGGACACGCGTCTTGGGCGTGCGGTCGTAAAGGATCTTGGAGTCGGCATTCACCAAGTTCGACAGCAAGATGTTGCCCTCTTGGTAACGAACCGCGAAGACCAACTTGTTGAACAGTGACCCGACGGGCACTCCACCGGAGCCGTCGTAGGTGTTGTTCTTCTGTCCGTTGGCACTGGTGTCGTCCGGGTAGTCCAGTTCCCGGGCGGGCGCCCCCTTGGGGCCGCCAACGATGGAGTAGGTGGGTGAGTTCTCACCGAAGTAGATCCGGGGCTGCTTGATCCCTAGCACTCCCTTAGGCGGAATGTTGGCTTCAAAAAACGACGGCGCACCATCAGAAGTCGCCGTGTTGCTGTAGGCGCCGGTAAAACCGAAACCGTGTGTGTACACCGTCGTGCGATTGATCCAGTTGGCATCCGGAATACCCGCCAGGTTGATCTCACGAAGTGCCACTACGGCATCCCGGTTTCTTCCGTTGACGGTGTATCGATCAACATCCAAGGTGTCGGCGAAGGAGTAGTACCCGCGGATCTGCTGGAGTTGGTTGAAAGTCGGTGGTACGACCGACGGATCAAGAAGGCGAATGTTGCCGATGGTGGATCGATCCGCGGCTACCGCCTTGGCGGTGACGGTGTCTTTGGCGGCATAGTCGCGTTTTTGGACTTTGTCCAAGCCATAGGCGGTCAAGGTGGCGTCAATGTTGCGCTGAATGTAGGGCTGCTCCTTCGAGGCCTGACTCGGGCTGACCTGAAAGCGCTGGACGAACGCCGGATACAAGGCACCAATGACGACAGCCGAAAACACCAGCAGTCCGGTGGCCGCCAGTGGAAGCGCCCAGGTTCGCCGCACCACATTGGCCAAGAAGAGCACAGTCGTGAGCAACGCAATGACCACCAAGATGCGCTTAGCTGGCAACACAGCGTTGACATCGGTGTAGTTCAAGCCGACAAAAAGCGAATTGCTGGAGACCGCCAGTGCGTAGCCATCGAGGCGATATGCCACCGCCTTGAGCAGCATGAACACTCCAAGCAGCACCGAGATGTGCGCGGTGGCCGCTGGGGTAAAGCGCTCCCCCACGGTCTGCAGTCGGATTCCGCCGTAGAGATAGTGCATCGCGAGCGCTACGAGGATGGATAGCAAGACGACGGCGAAGCCGAAGCCGACTGCGAAGCGATACCACGGAAGTCGAAAGACGAAGAACGACACATCCAGTCCGAACTGTGGGTCGCTTGTGCCATAGGGCACCGCGTTACGCCAGAGCAGGTATTCACGCCACTGCGAAACAGCAGAGGTGCCACCGATGATCGTCAGCACAATCGCTGCGGCAGCGATCAACGGCTTGCGCAAGGGCTCAGCAGCCGTGCGATAGCGCTCCAAGCTCTGCTGCTCAGGTGTCAATCCCCGAAACACCGGTCGAAAGCGATACGCCAGGAAGGCATTCGCCAAGACCAGCGCGGCCATGAGCAAGCCGAAGAAGAAGAACAATCCGATGCGGGTCTTGAGCAAAGTGGCGTAGACACCGGTGAAGTGCACACTGCGAAACCAGAGGAAGTCTGCGTAGTAGGACGCAAATCCGGTGAAGGCGATAGCCAAAACCGCCAAGACGAGCAGAGTGGGGAACAACACTCCCCCGCGCCGACGCTCCGGTACCTCGACGGGCTGCTCAGGCATCGTCATGGGGCGAACCTACCGGAGCCGAAAGCTTCCAGCCCACCGTGCACCGAGGTAATTAGGCCCAAAACCGCTGCTGGACAGCAGTCCTGTCGGCAGTGACTAGCAGGTCGTGGTGGGTTTGCCCGCTTTGATCCGCTCTAACTCCGCGACGGCACCGGCCAAGGTGTCAACGCGAACCAAGGTCAGGCCTTTCGGCGCTGCAGGGACAGCATCGAAACAGTTACGCGTTGGGGTCAAGAAGTAGGTGGCACCATCGCGACGCGCTCCGGCCAGCTTCTGCTGGATGCCGCCGATCGGACCAACAGTGCCGTCGTAGTCAATCGTCCCGGTGCCCGCGATGTTTCGACCGCCAGTGAGGTCGGGTCGCGAGAGAGTGTTGACCACGCCGAGGGAGAACATCAGACCAGCGCTGGGACCACCAACATCCGAAAGACCGTAGGTCACGGTGACCTTGTCGCTGGTGAAGGAGTTGCCCACGCTGATACCCAAATATGGCTTTCGTGGGTCCTGAGGGTTTTTGCCCACGATCACCGTCTCCACGCGGGTCTTGCCTTGGCGTTGCACCACGAAGACCACCTTGTCCCCCGGCTTCGTGGCGCGCACCAGCTTCACCGCGTTGTTGGCGTCGGTCGGGCGCTTGCCGTTGACCGACACCACCGTGTCACCAGGCTCGAGGTGGCCATCGCTGGGACCACTGATGACCACCGACGCCACAATGACGATGGGGCGCACCGGGACCCCCAGATACCGAAAAGCGGCCGTGCTGGCCTTGTACTGAGACTCAATGAAGTCGGCCGTGTTCTCGCTGCGGATCTGATCACCGGTCACCGGTTGGGGGTACAGCAGTTTCGATGGCAGCACAGCCGTTGATGGCTCCAGCCACGACCACAGCGCTTCCACCAGGCTGACTCGACTGTAGGGGCCACCCGCCTCACTGACAGTGGTGATGTTGAGTTCACCCTTGCTCGAATAAGTCTTCGCGCCTGAGATCGTGATGAGTTGCTGTCCGTCGACCTCACCGACGGCATTGAAGGTGGGCCCTGGCCGTAGCACTACATAGGGAACTGGCAGCAGGCCGATGATGGCAATCAAGATCACGACGATGACGCCGGTAGAAAGAATCGTTCGTGTCCGAGGAGCTAATCGCGCTTCCTGCTGATCCGGCGGGGTGCTCACTCAGGACTCTGAACATCAGGGTGTGGCGACGAACTGGTGCCGCGTCTGGTTCGTCGCGAGCGTCCGCGACGCTGTTGCTCCCGAATCATCGCCTCATTGAACCGTCGACGCTGCTCCACGGTGTGCCGAGGATCTCCTGGTCGCTCTTGGGCCCGATAACTCACCACGATCAAGGAGCCGACAAGGGCGAGGATCGGAATGATCCACCACACCAATGCCGACACCGTTGACCTCCTCGCTGGGGGAATCACTGCTCAGCCTAGGCGTCGGCGTCGCGCCCGCACGATCGCGGCTGCGCCAAGAACAGCCGCCGCTGCCGTCACCGCCGTCACCTCCCCCGGCCCTACGCGCCGGCCACCGATCGCGAGCCGGCCACGCGCAGCGGAGACCACCTGCGTC
>DPWC01000149.1 GCA_003529305.1 Actinomycetota bacterium | reverse complement strand
TTTACCTCAACGCTGTGCCTGCGGACGAAGTGCTCGAGTCTCCACCGCACGATAATCACCTCTGTGAGGTGCCCACCGTGGAGTCGTCGTCGGCCAGTGCCAAGTCAGCAGTTTCCCGAAAGACCCAGCGGCGGTAGGCGTAGAACCGAAAGGCTGTTCCTAGCCCGACGCCGATGACATTGGCGGAAATGTTGTCGGCAAGTGGTGAGGTGAAGTTCAGTACATAGTGACTGAACCACAGCACACCGAGGGCGATCGCAAGGGCCACCCCATTGACCAGGAAGAACAGCGAGTATTCCCGACGAAAGCTCGTGCGCTCGCGGTCACTCCAAGTCCAGTGTCTATTTGCGAAGTACGCAAAAGTCATCCCCAAGAGTGCGGCGATCGCTTTTGCGGTGAGTGGATGATCGAACAAAGGCCCCTGTCCACCGGCGTAGCGCAGGATGTTGAAGGAGCCGAAGTCAATGATGTAAGCGACCACGCCGACCACGCCAAACTTGGCGAGTTCATGGATCACATGGCGAAAGCGTCGGTACAGGTGGCTCACGGCGACAGGCTATGACACGAGTACCCTTGGCCAGTGCCTGCGTCGCAGCTGGACCCGCCCAACGCATCAAGTGCGGGACGCAAGGACGCCGAGTTCCCTACGGTGGGCATGGTCGGTGGGGGCCAACTGGCCCGGATGACCGCCCCGGCGGCGATGGCGTTAGGAATCGGTTTTCGCGTGCTGGCTGCGGACCCACAAGATTCCGCGGCGCAGGTTGTTCCCGACACAGTGGTCGGCTCGCACGAGTCGCTGGACGACCTTCGAGCCTTTGCCCGCGGCTGCGATGTGCTCACCTTCGACCATGAGCATGTGCCCACGGAGTACTTGAGAACACTGATGGCTGAGGGCGTCGTTGTGCGCCCAGGACCCGATGCTCTGGAGTGTGCGCAGGACAAGGTGGTCATGCGCGAGCGTCTCTCGAAAGCGGGATTGGCCTGCCCGGCGTGGGCCGAGGTCAAAGATCCGCAGGATGTTGTGGCGTTCGCCAACGAGCACGGCTGGCCGGTGGTCGTGAAGTCGGCTCGTGGCGGATATGACGGTCGCGGCGTGAGCGTGGTGCATGCCGCGAATGAAGCAGCAACACTCATGGAACAGGCGGCACCCGGAGCGCGCTGGCTGGTTGAAGAACTTGTGGAGTTTGCCGCTGAGGTGTCGGTGCAGGTTGCACGATCACCTCATGGTCAGGCGGCCGTGTATCCCGTGGTTCGTTCCGTGCAACGAGACGGGATCTGCCGAGAAGTCGTGGCTCCCGCCGACCTTGATGAGCACATCGCTGTCGCGGCGCAGGCGCTTGCCCTGGAAGTTGCTCGCGAAGTTGATGTTGTCGGACTTTTGGCCGTGGAGATGTTTGTCACCTCGCAGGGCCCTGTGGTCAATGAGTTGGCCATGCGTCCCCACAACACGGGACATTGGACGATCGATGGCGCAGTCACGGATCAATTTGAGCAGCATCTGCGCGCGGTGTTGGATCTGCCGTTAGGCGATACCTCGGCACTGGCACCGTGGGCGGTCATGGTCAATGTGCTCGGTGGTGACATCCCGCAGATGTATCCCGCGTATTTGCACTGCATGGCACACGACCCGGGTCTGCGCATTCACATGTACGGCAAGCAAGTGCGACCGGGCCGTAAGGTCGGTCATGTCACCGTGATGGGTGATGACCTTCAGGACCTTCTCGAGCGGGGCCGGCACGCCGCCGGCTATCTCAATGGAGAGATCACTCAGTGAGCATGGAGGAAGGCAATGGCCAAAGTGTCTGGAGCTGATCCTGTCGTCGGCGTCGTCATGGGTAGTGACTCTGATTGGCCGATCATGCGGGCAGCAGCCGAGGTCCTCGATGAGTTCGGTGTCGCCCACGAAGCAGATGTGGTGTCCGCCCATCGCATGCCCACAGAGATGGTCGAGTACGGCCTCACGGCAGCAGCTCGCGGATTGCGAGTGATCATCGCCGGTGCTGGCGGTGCTGCTCACCTGCCGGGCATGCTGGCCGCGGTGACACCGCTGCCAGTTATCGGGGTTCCCGTGTCGTTGAAGAACCTTGATGGCATGGACTCCTTGCTCTCTATCGTGCAGATGCCTGCCGGAGTGCCCGTCGCCACGGTGGCCATTGACAATGCCCGCAACGCGGGCTTGTTGGCGGTACGCATCTTGGCTACGGCAGACGAAGCACTGCGCGGCGCCATGGTCGATTTTCAGAGCACCTTGAATGCTCAGGCCCGCACCAAGGGTTCCGCGTTGGACTAGTGCGGCGCCTTTAGTGATCGCGCCGCGCTGGGCTATTGCGCTGCGCTGGGCGAGAGCGTGCCGCGTCCCAGCGCGTGCACGATCCAGCCAGCATCCAGCCACTGCTGCGTCGGCAGTGCGTTGCGGGCGTCCACCACTTTGCGCGCCTTCACTAGCTCGCCGACCTCATGGGGGTCGAGGATGCAGAACTCCTGCCATTCGGTGAGGAGTAGTACCACCTGAGCATCGGTGAGTGCCGCAGTAGCGGAGTCCGCGAATGTGACTTGCGGGAGAAGTTCTGCGGCGTTAGCCATGGCGTGCGGGTCGTAGATCACTACGCTGGCTCCGCGCTCGTGCAGATCACGCGCCACATCGAGTGCCGGTGAGTCGCGCACATCGTCACTGTTGGGTTTAAAAGCTGCCCCAAGAATGCACACGCGGGCATTGGCGATGTTCTCGCCGAGCAAGTTCACCGCAGCCTCTGCGGCACGGGTTCGGCAGCGTGCATTGATCTGATCGACGGCTCCGAGGAACTCAAGGCTCTGGCCCATACCGAGTTCCTGCGCTCGAGCTTGAAACGCACGAATGTCCTTCGGTAGGCATCCCCCACCAAATCCGAGTCCGGCGCCGAGGAAGCGGCGCCCAATGCGCTCATCTAGGCCCATGGCATCAGCCAGAGCGGTGACATCTGCTCCGGTGGCTTCACAGAGTTCGGCCATGGCATTGATGAAGGAGATCTTGGTGGCAAGAAACGCATTTGACGCCGTCTTGACGAGTTCTGCGGTGGCCAGATCGGTGACCAGCCATGGAACACCGTGGTCAAGGACGGGGGCGTAGACCTCGTGAAGGATCTCGGCGTCCGCTGGATGGCTCACACCCACCACGAGGCGATCAGGTCGCACGGTGTCGGCCACGGCGTGGCCTTCGCGCAGGAACTCCGGATTCCACGCGAGGTGAGCTTGGTCGCCTGCCGGGGAGGTATCAGCAATTTCAGCAG
>DPWC01000216.1:4474-4705 GCA_003529305.1 Actinomycetota bacterium | reverse complement strand
ACTGCGTTGGCCAGCGGCGTCTCGCACAACTCCGGCAGCCTCATTTACAGTGCGTCGCGCGACCGCACAGTGTGCTGCCGCCCGCCGACCGCGGAGGGTCCCGCCGCGCAGCAGGCCGTCGCGTTCCGTGTCCGACAGGTTTTTCGCCACCGGTCCGCCCAAAGCGCCGTCCTGCTCCACGGTGACATAAGCCAGGCCCTTGGCCCCGCGCTGCTTGGCCCACTCCTGCCA
>DPWC01000216.1:0-4152 GCA_003529305.1 Actinomycetota bacterium | reverse complement strand
ACCACTGCTCCCACATGCTCGGCTTGGAACACTCGAAAGGAGGTGTCGGCGAAGTAGTCCGTGAGATCGACTAACTCCAGACCAAAGCGCAGGTCAGGCTTATCGGTGCCGAAGCGCGTCATGGCATCGGCATAGGTGATGCGCGGAATATCACCAACCTGGTATCCCAGCGTGCCAGCCCATAACGCGCGGACAATCTGCTCACCCAGCGCGATGACATCGTCTTGCTCTACAAAGGACATCTCGATGTCGAGTTGCGTGAACTCAGGCTGGCGGTCAGCGCGGAAATCCTCGTCGCGATAACACCGGGCAATCTGGTAGTAGCGCTCCATACCGGCCACCATCAGCAGTTGCTTGAATAACTGTGGCGATTGCGGAAGCGCGTACCACGATCCCGGCTTCAACCGCGCAGGAACGAGGAAGTCCCGGGCGCCCTCAGGTGTGGATGCCGTCAGCGTCGGCGTCTCGATTTCCACAAAGCCTTGCGCTTCGAGGACTTCACGGGCCAATCGATTAACCTCGCTGCGCATCCGCAGAGCCCGAGATGGAGCGTGGCGGCGCAGGTCGAGATAGCGCCAGCGAAGGCGCGCTTCCTCCCCCACTTCGATTTGCTCATCGAGTTGAAATGGCAGAGGGGCTGACTGCGATAACACCTCAACGGTGTCAGCGACGACCTCGATGGCGCCAGTGGGCAGGTCCGGGTTCTCATTTCCGTCGGGACGCTGCCGAATCGCTCCAGTGATGCGCACACATGTCTCGGCGCGAAGATCATGAGCGACATCCGCATCGTGCACAACTACCTGGACGATCCCTGAACTTTCGCGAAGGTCAATGAAGGCCACGCCCCCATGATCGCGGCGGCGCGCCACCCAGCCCGCCAGAACAACGGTCGTGCCGATATCACTCGCCCGCAGGGCACCTGCACTGTGCGTGCGAATCACGCAGAGCCTCCCACCGGGCGTCGTGGAGTTGGTCCATCCAACTCGTCAAGAGCGGCAAGTACAGCACTGAGGATTGATTCCCGCGGCACCGCGGTCTGATCACCGGTGGCCATGTCTTTCAACTGCACTTCGCCTGCAGCCACATCGCGGTCCCCCATAACGATGGCCAGCGGGGCGGCTGATCGGTTCGCAGCCTTCATTGCGCCTTTGGCGCCTCGTCCATCCACCGCCATATCGGCGCGAACGCCTGCGCGACGCAGAAGGGTGACCAGCTCAAACGCCGCGGTCGCCACTGACTCGCCTAGCGGCACGACAAACACATCGAGGGTGCGGGCACCCACGAGTCGCACACCTTCAGCGCGTAGTGCAAGCATCGTGCGATCCACACCCAGAGCCCAGCCGACGGCTGGCAGATCAGGCCCACCCAGTGATGCGGATAGGCCGTCATATCGCCCGCCGCCACCGACCGCGGATTGCGCACCAAGGCCGTCATGAACAAACTCAAAAGCGGTGCGGGTGTAGTAGTCCAAGCCGCGGACGAGTTTGGGCGATTCCTCCCACTGCACGCCGCAACGCGACAGCAGTTCACGCACGGTGTCGTAGTGCGCACGATTGTCGGCAGACAAGTAGTCCGTCACCAGAGGAACACCGGCGAGCTGTTCTTGAACCTCTGGTCGTTTGTCGTCCAAGACCCGAAGTGGATTGACTTTGGCGCGCTCGCGCGTTGGGGCGTCTAGATCTAACCCATCAAGGTAACTCGCGAGTGCCGCGCGGTACGCCGGTCGATCGTTGTGATCGCCAAGGCAATTGAGCAGGAGCTTTACGCGGGTCAGGCCCAGCGTGGTGAAGACATCCATCGCGGTAGCAATTAACTCGGCATCCAGAGCCGGGTCGTCAGATCCGATCGCCTCGGCACCTACTTGCGAAAAATGGCGATACCGACCGGCTTGTGGTCGCTCATAGCGAAAAAACGACCCCGAGTACCACAGCTTCACCGGTAAAGCGCCCTTATGAAGTGAGTGCTCCAGGACGGCGCGCATCACTGCCGCGGTGCCTTCCGGCCGCAAGGTGACATCGTCACCGCCCTTCGTGGTGAAGGAATACATCTCCTTGGAGACGACATCAGTGGACTCCCCCACGCCGCGCACAAAAACCGCGGTGTCTTCGAGGACAGGTGTCTCGATGTAGGCATAGCCCGCGCGCGCGATGCCCTCGGCCATGGAAGTGCGCACCTGCAGCAACGCTTCGCCCTCTGGCGGCAGGGTGTCGAAGGTGCCCTTCGGTGCCTTTAGGGAAAACTCGTCGGCCATCACAATCCTCGCGCCGGCGCTGGTCCCGCACCGATGAAGGGATTACTGGCTCGCTCATCGCCGATCGTGGTGGCATCGCCATGCCCGGGCAACACCACGGTGGCGTCGTCCAGTGTCATGCACTTGGTCAGCAGGCTGCGCTGCATCAATTCAGCCGACCCACCCGGCAGATCTGTTCGACCAATGCCCTGCTTGAACAGCACATCACCGGAGAGCAGCACTGGCGGCTCTCCAGTCCGTGTTTCAGCTTCCGGTCGGAACATGACAGAGCCCGGGGTATGCCCTGGAGCGTGGTCGACGACGATCTGGAGTCCAGCGATGGACATCACGGCACCATCGACCAGTTCACGAATATCGTCAGGCTCGGACCACTGCAGGCGACCGCCAAAGAAGTCCCGAGATTCCGCAGACAGGCCCGCCATGGGATCTGTCAGCAAGGCCCGATCTCCGGGATGAATCCACGCGGGGATATCGCGCGCTCCGCAGACGGGGGCTACCGAGAAGGTGTGATCCAGGTGGCCGTGTGTCAGCAGCACCGCCACGGGATTGAGCCGGTTTTCGGCAAGGATTTCGTCCAGCTGGGGACCGACATCGGTACCCGGGTCTACGACGACGCACTCGCTACCCGGTTCGAGCGCCAGCACATAGCAGTTCGTGCCGAAGGCGGCTGCCGGAAAGCCGACGACGAGCATGGGAACCCTCCGGATCTGGGGCGCGTCTGGAACGAGTGAACCCTAGCGAGGCCGCAGGGTTGGGTCCGCTTCCCACGCGACCTACAATCCGGCGGTGCGGCACGAGCCCACGATGACGAACGAGGAGGCCGCGGTGGCAGGCGGCAAGGACAGCGGTGGAGAACTCCCCCAGAATCGATCGCCGCTGGTAACCAGCGATAAGGGGAAACTCTCGATAACGCGGCGACGGGTCGCCATCGCCGCAGTTGCCGGCGTCGTCATAGTGATTGCTGGTGCCGTACTTGCCGCAAACGCTATCCACAAGAAATCGCAAAATACCCCAGTTGACAATCCAGGCAGCGTCGACGCCGTTCGGTGCGT
This sequence comes from Actinomycetota bacterium, assembly GCA_003529305.1. Lineage (GTDB taxonomy): Bacteria > Actinomycetota > Actinomycetes > UBA12327 > UBA12327 > UBA12327. Next base: position 849 of record DPWC01000216.1, on the reverse strand, counting down.
CACTGCGCCTGATCTTCAAGGACTCGCCCGCAAGTACGACGCGACCGCCTACCGACAAATTGGCCTCGTCAAAGGCAGAACTTACGGATTCATCATGAAGACCAACTGCGGCAACATCGAGATCACACTGGATAGCGATTCGGCACCGCGCATCTCTCGAAATCTTATTTTCCTTGCCAATACGGGTGCACCCGTATTGAAAGACCCCACGAATAAATCCGGGGGCACAATTGATCAAACCGGATACTTTGACAACTCATCCTGCTGGCGCCTGACCACTTACACCCTGTTCGTCCTCCAATGCGGCGACCCCGTTGGCGACGGCACTGGAAACCCCGGCTACTTCCTCAAGGACGAAAACCTTCCTCGCTCATTCGCCAAGGCCAAGGACAAGCCCGGTCGCGTGATCTACCCGCGGGGAACGGTAGCCATGGCGAACTCTGGTCCAAACACCAATGGGAGTCAGTTCTTCATCGTCTATCAGGACACCGCCCTACCACCCCAATACTCCGTGATCGGGGTGGTGACCAAAGGTCTAGAAATCGTCGACAAAGTCGTCCAGAGTGGACTAAATCCGGCCAATGCCACCGGCACCGATGGCAGTCCTAACCAGCCGATAGTGGCACGAAAGATTGACTCATTCGAAATCCTTCCTGCTACTCCGTAGATCGCATCCTGAGAGGTCGATATGGCTGATCGCAAAGGGCAACGCGCAGTACGAGCACGCGCCGAGCGTGAACTCGCCGATGTTCAGCGACGCCAGAAGGAGCACCAGGACGCCAAACGGCGGCAGCGACTACTTGTTGTCGGTGGCTTCGCTGCCGGCATTGCCGCCGTCGTAGGCCTGGT
>DPWC01000038.1 GCA_003529305.1 Actinomycetota bacterium | reverse complement strand
CATCGGCCACGCCCTGAACAAGACGCTCAAGGACATCGTCGTGAAGTCGCGGACCATGCTCGGCTACGACTCGCCGTACGTTCCCGGCTGGGACTGCCACGGCCTTCCGGTTGAACTTGCCGTGGAGAAAGAGCTCGGCTTCTCCGGCAAGCAGGACATCGAGGCCTACGGCGTCGCTGAGTTCAATGCCAAGTGCCGCGAGTCTGTTGAACGACATGTGGATGCCTTTGAAGAAATGACGCACCGCATGGGCTACTGGGTCGACATGGGCCAGGCGTATCGCACCATGGATGCCGACTATGTAGAAAGTGTGTGGTGGTCTCTCAAGACCATCTTCGACAAAGGCCTGCTCGTCCAGGATCACCGCGTTGCCCCCTATTGCCCTCGTTGCGGCACTGGCCTAAGTGATCACGAACTGGCCCAGGGGTACGAAACAGTGGTGGACCCATCGGTCTATGTGCGCTTCCCCATCACCGGTGGCCCCCTTCTGGCAGCACACGGCGAGGTTTCACTGGCGGTGTGGACCACCACCCCGTGGACGCTGGTGTCGAACACCGCCGTCGCGGTGAACCCCGATGTGGTCTATGTCGTGGTGCGATCCGCGGTCGGAGAACAACTCGTCGTGGCCGAAGCCCTGAAGGACCAAGTCGCAGGAAGCGACGCGGTAGAGGTCGCCCGCTATCTCGGTAGCGACCTTGTGCGTACGCCTTATAGCCGCCCCTTTGATCTTGTTGAGATTCCGGACGCGCACTTTGTGATCACAGCCGAATTCGTGACCACCGACGATGGCACAGGACTGGTCCACCTCGCCCCCGCCTTCGGTGCCGATGACCTTGCCGCTACTCGCACCTTTGGCCTGCCAGTAGTCAACCCCGTAGCGGCCGACGGACATTTTTCGACCGACATTGCCTTGGTAGGTGGACTGTTCTTCAAACAAGCCGATGATCCCTTGGTCGCGGACCTGACGGCGCGCGGCTTGCTCATTCGTCGACAGCCCTATGAACACTCCTATCCACACTGCTGGCGGTGCCACACGCCATTGATCTACTACGCACAGATGTCGTGGTACATCCGCACCACATCCATCAAGGAAGACCTGCTGCGCGAAAACGAGAACACCCAGTGGTTCCCGACGACGATTCAGTGGGGACGCTACGGAGACTGGCTGCGCAACAACATTGACTACGCGTTGTCGCGATCGCGTTATTGGGGAACCCCCTTGCCAATCTGGGTCAACGATGAAGACCCGACTCAGATAGTCGCGGTGGGCTCGCTCGCCGAACTGGGCGAACTCGCTGGTCAGGATCTACTGGCTCTCGACCCACATCGGCCTTTTGTCGATGACATCGTCTTTACCCGTCCGGGCATACCGGGCACCTTCCGACGAGTCCCCGAAGTCATCGACTGCTGGTACGACTCTGGAGCGATGCCCTTTGCCCAATGGGGCGCCCCGCATCGCAACAACGACATTTTTGAAGCCTCGTACCCTGCCGATTTCATCTGTGAGGCCATCGATCAAACCCGCGGCTGGTTCTACACCTTGATGACCGTGGGGACGCTGGTCTTTGACCAGTCGTCGTATCGCAATGTGGTCTGCCTAGGGCACATCCTCGACGAGCAAGGCCGCAAGATGAGCAAACATCTTGGCAATGTGCTCGAACCCATTCCACTGATGGATCAATACGGCGCCGACGCCGTGCGCTGGTTCATGGCCGCCGGTGGTTCGCCGTGGCAGGCCAGGCGCGTGGGACACGCAGCGATGCAAGAGACCGTTCGCAAGGTGCTCCTGACCTACTGGAACACGGTGTCCTTCCAGTCCCTCTACGCGCGAACGGCGCAGTGGAACCCCGACACCAGCTCGGCAAGCCCCACCGATCAGCGCGGACCACTGGATCGCTGGGCTCTCTCGGTGGTGCATCGATTGGCCCGCGATGTGGATACAGCGTTGGAGGCTTTTGATACTCATCGTGCCGGCCGACTGATCGCCGAGTGTGTCGACGCCTTGTCGAATTGGTATGTGCGGCGCTCTCGCCGACGGTTCTGGGATGGGGATGCCGATGCCCTTGCCACACTTCACGAAGCACTGAAGATTGTCACTTTGGTCATGGCGCCGTTTACTCCCTTCATCACGGAGCGGGTCTGGCAGGACTTATTCACCAGGGATCCCGACGGCGATCAGGCGTCAAGCAGCAGAACCGATTCGGTGCATCTGCAATCGTGGCCAATGGCCGATCCGGCGGTGATTGATGATCTGCTCGAAACCCAGATGGCCGCAGTGCAAAAAGTGGTGGAGCTTGGCCGGGCAGCGCGCGCGGAATCTGGCGTGAAGATTCGCCAGCCTCTGGGCCGCGCGCTGGTGACTGCTGCAGGCTGGGAAGACATGCCCGCCGATTTACAAAGCCAAGTCGCCGATGAACTTAATGTCCTCAATGTCGCGCCGCTACGCGAGGTCAGCGATGAGCTGGTAGAGATCACGGTCAAAGCGAACTTTCGATCTCTGGGTGCCCGGTACGGACAGCTGACCCCCAAGATCGCCAGCGCTGTGGCTGCCGCAGACCCGAACGAATTGGTTGGCCTGCTGCGCTCCGGTGCCAGCGCGCCTTTTGAGGTCGATGGCCAAGCAGTGACGGTGGACTTGGCTGATGTCATCGTCACGGAGTCGCCCAAGCAGGGCTGGGCAGTCGCCAGCGCTGACGGTGCCAGTTGTGCGCTCGACCTTGAACTGACCGCCGACCTGCGCGCTGCCGGAGTGGTCAGAGAAGCAATCCGGGCCGTGCAGGAACTGCGGAAGACCTCGGGCCTTGAGGTAACCGACCGCATCGCCTTGACCTGGTTCAGTTCTGACCCGGACACAGTGACTGCGCTTCGTGCAGGCGTCGACACGATCGCGCACGAGGTGCTAGCCGTCGAGGTTCAGCAGAGCGTCGATGACCTGACCACGGGCACTGCCTGCGATGAGATCCGGGCCACCTTCGCCCTGACCCGAGCCTGAGTAACCGCCAGCGCGCCGTGCGGTCTAGTTCAGCGGCGGCTCTTTCTCCAGAGGTACTGGCTGCCCGTTAGGCAAGGTACCGTCGCCAGCGTTGGGTACTGGCGCCCCGGGCATGGGTGCACCGGTCGGCGGCGCGAACGCCGCCGGAGTCGGCGGAGCCGGCGGCGCCGAGGTGGGCGGTGCCATCGGGGACGCTGGCGGTGCTGGCGTGACTGGGCGGGCTGGACCAGCCGCGGCCGGAACTGGTGTGGGCAC
>DPWC01000226.1 GCA_003529305.1 Actinomycetota bacterium | reverse complement strand
AATGACAGCGATCGTGCGACCGGCGCGTTGTACCGCAATCGCGCGCTGCCCAACGATCCCGCCACTACCGGCGGCCCGCGCCACCTCGGCAACCTCGTCGCGATCAGCTTCGCGCCCGATCTGATCCCCCGGCAAGGCAGTTGCTGCCGTTGTCGGGCGCACATGGGCCACGGCCACAAACCCCGAACCGCCGCGCGTGGGCACCCACAGGACCAAATCGGCGAACGATAAATCGGCGACCAGCTGCCACTCGCCCAGAAGGAGGTGCAGGCTCTCGAGGTCGGCTGTTGTCAGGTCCGTTCGAGACCGCACAAGGGCATCAAGGGCAGGCACCCCCCAAGGGTAGGCGGGGGCGACAAGGCGTCGCGGTGCGAGGATGGCGGCGCCATGAATGCCTCCGAGGCCGAGCGCCGAACCCGTGACCTGCTGGAGCGCGATGCGAGCAGCGTGTGGCATCCCTTCACGCAACACGCGGTATGGCCCGACGACGATCCACTGGTCATCGACCGCGCCGAGGGCATGCGCGTGTTCGACACCCAGGGGCGCTCCTACCTCGATGGCAACTCCTCCTTATGGGTCAATGTCCACGGTCATCGTGTGCCAGAGATTGACCAAGCGATCCGCGACCAACTTGAGCGGCTCGGCCACACCACATTCCTGGGCTCCACCCATGAGACTGGGATCGAGTTAGCCGAAATGCTCGTGGCGCGCACGCCGCAACGCTTGACTCGAGCCTTTTTCAGTTCAGACGGTGCATCCTCTGTTGAGGCGGCCATCAAGATGGCGTTCCAGTCGGCCGCCCAACGAGGGCAACACCGACCCCTCTACCTCCACATCGCCGAGGGCTACCACGGCGACACCCTTGGTGCAGTCAGCGTCGGTGGCATTGAGCAGTTTCATGCGACCTACCGACCATTGCTTCTAGCCACCGTCATGGCGGACTCGCCAGGCATCCTTCGTGAAGGCCAGACTCGGGCCGAGCGCGCGGCAGAAGTTCTCCAGCAGATGCGCGAATTGCTGGAACGAGACGGGCAACGAATCTGCGGCATCGTCATTGAGCCCTTGGTGCAAGCCGCCGCTGGCATGCTCACCCACGATGCGTCATTCGTCATGGGTGTTCGCCAACTGTGCGATGAATTCGACACTCTGATGATCGTTGACGAGGTGGCTACTGGCTTGGGCCGAACTGGATCCATGTGGGCGGTGGATCGTGCCGGTGTGGAGCCGGATCTGCTCACACTGGGCAAGGGCATTACCGGTGGCTATCTGCCGCTGTCGGCGGTCATGGCCAGCGAATCGGTCTACGAATCTTTCCTCGGCGCGCCCACTAGCGGGCGAACCTTCTTCCATGGCCACTCGTACACCGCCAACCCGCTGTGCTGCGCCGCCGCCATCGCCAACTTGCACCTGATGGATCAGCGCAACACGGTGGCCCACGCGGCTCACATCGGTGAGGTGATCGCCGAAGAACTCGCTGTTCTCCATGGCGACGACCGCGTCGTGGAAGTGCGTCGCATCGGCACGATGACCGGTATCGAGGTCGCGCCCGTTGACGGTGTGGATCGCACGGGATTCGCCGTGTGTCAACACATGCGCACGCTCGGGGTTCTCACCCGCCCGCTTAGCGATGTTGTCGTCCTCATGCCCCCACTGGCTATGAGTGATGACGATGTCCGCACTATGACCGCAGCGGCTATCGAATCCATCCGGGCCGTCGTGCGATGACCGGGTTGGACTGGCTCGAGGCGTTCCGACAACAGCGAGAGGCAGCGGGACTTCGACGCTCGTTGCACTACCGCGACCCCGATCACGACGGCCTGCTTGACCTGGCCTCCAACGACTACTTGGGTCTGCAGCGCGACCCGCGTGTTGTTGCCGCCGCCGCTGAGGCCGCCACCGTGTGGGGTGCCGGATCTGGTGCCTCGCGACTGGTGACCGGCTCGACCCAACTGCATCGCGAACTGGAGCAGGAGCTGGCCGCCTTCACCGGCACGCAGAGTGCGCTCGTGGTGTCCTCGGGCTATCTGGCCAACCTGGCGGTGATCACTGCATTGACCACACCGGAGTGTGTGATCGTCAGCGATGCGTCCAACCATGCATCGATCATTGACGCTTGTCGCCTGGCTACTGGTCAGACCCATGTGGTGGCTCATTGCGATCCCGCCGCCTTCGCCCAGGCATTGAGCCAGCACCGAGGCACAGCCACGCGAGACACCAACCACTTGGACAGCGACCACTTGGGTAGCGACCTCCTGGTCACCGACGCGATCTTCAGCGCCGCAGGTGACGCGGCCCCCGTGGCCGAACTGGCGGATCTTGCCCGCACCTCTCATGCCGTCTTGGTGGTCGACGAAGCTCATGCACTGGGCGTGGTCGGTCACCGCGGACAGGGTGCCGCCGCTGCCGCCGGGCTGCTGCCCGCCGATGACATCGTTATGACGGCCACCTTGTCCAAAGCTCTGGCCGCGCAAGGCGGGGTGGTGATGGGCTCTCAGGCGGTCATTGATCACCTCATAGACGCCGCACGGCCAGTGATCTTCGATACCGCATTGGCTCCGCCGAGTGTGGCGGCAGCACTAGCGGCGCTACGCATTGTCATCACCGAACCTGACCTGCCCAACCGCGCGCGAGCAAATGCCGCCCACCTTGCCGAGTTAGCCACCAGCATGGGGTTGACCGTGACACCACCAGATGCCGCAGTGGTGGGCATCACGATCGGGTCGGCACAGGATGCGGTACAGGCACGCGACATCTGCGCCGAGCATGGTGTCCGCGTCGGTTGCTTTCGCCCGCCATCGGTTCCCGATGGTCAATCTCTGCTGCGACTCACCGCGCGCGCGAACCTGTCGGAACCCGATTTAGCTCGCACGGCAGCCGCGCTCGCTGCCGTCGCGCGCAGCCTGACGGGCAGCTCATGATCAGCGGGCCGCTGCTCATCACCGGTACCGGAACCGATGTGGGCAAGACGATTGTCACCGCCACCGTCGCGATCAACGCCTTGCGCGCCGGACAGCGCGTTGCCGTGATCAAACCCGGACAGACCGGCGTGGGCCCAGCAGATCCCGGCGATGTCGATGTTGTCCGAAGCCTGGTGGCCTCGGCTGTCAGCGGTGAGCAACTGGCCGGACTGACCACCCACGAACTAGCCCGCTTTACCCATCCTCTGGCGCCGGCGGCCGCCGCACGATTGGCACACCTACCAGCCCTGTCACTGTCTGAGGTAGTGACGCAGTGTCATGCGATCAGCGAAACAGCAGATCTCACCGTGATCGAAGGCGCTGGCGGTCTGCTCGTGAATTTCAGTGACCACGCTCCATGGACAGTGGCTGATCTTGCGCGCGAGGTCAGTGCCAAGGTCGTGGTCGTCGTGGCCTCCGGTCTTGGCACGCTGCACCACACTGCCGCCACAGTGGAAGCGGCCAACGGTCGAGATCTTGATGTCCTCGGTCTGATCATCGGCGCCTGGCCGAGGACACCAGATCTCGCCGCTTGTGCCAATCTGGCCGACCTTGATGCCATCGCGCCCCTGATAGGCGCCCTGCCCGAGAATTCCGGAGTTCGTCACGACCTCAGCGACATCGCAGCACGCAGTCTTGGTCCTGAGCTCGGCGGCCGGTTTGATGCGGCAGACTTCGCGCAGGCACACCGGCCGGAGGAGGCACTGTGACATCCCAGATCAACGGCATTCGTGACGCGGTAGATGAGCCCGCAGTCGCTTCGCCGTCGCCTGCCACCGACATTCTTGCCATCGCTCGTGAGCAGGTATTGCAACGCGGTGAAGGTCTCAGTGCTGACCAAGTCCTGCAGGTCCTGAAGTTGCCCGATGACGCTGTGGCCGATGCGCTGGCATTGGCGCACGAGGTTCGACTGCGCTGGTGTGGCCCCGAGGTTGAAGTGGAGGGGATCGTCAGCTTGAAGACGGGCGGGTGCCCCGAGGACTGTCACTTCTGCTCGCAGTCTGGGCTGTTCGCCTCTCCTGTTCGTGCGGTGTGGCTGGACATTGAAGAACTCGTCACGGCCGCGAAGCAGACGGCAGAGACCGGCGCCAGTGAGTTCTGCATCGTTGCCGCGGTCCGCGGTCCTGATGAGCGTCTGATGGATCAGATGCGCTCGGCGGTAGCCGCGATCCGCTCAGCGGTGGACATCAATGTGGCGGCCTCTCTAGGGATCCTTACCCAAAGCCAAGTCGATGAGTTGGTGGCCATGGGCGTCCACCGTTACAACCACAATCTGGAAACCGCCGAGTCGTACTTCCCCCAGGTGGTGACCACCCACACCTGGCAGGAGCGCTTCGACACTTTGACCATGGTGCGCGATTCGTCGATGGAAGTGTGCTGTGGCGGGATCGTCGGCATGGGTGAGACCGTGGAACAGCGCGCCGAACTTGCCAGCCAGCTTGCGGCTCTTGATCCCCACGAGGTGCCGTTGAATCTGTTCAATCCGCGACCCGGCACTCCCTTTGAGGATGTACCCGTGATGTCCGCGCGGGATGCGTTGCGCACGATTGCGGCCTTCCGCTTAGCGATGCCTCGAACGGTGTTGCGCTTTGCCGGTGGGCGTGAGGTAACGCTGGGTGACATCGGAACTCGCGACGGCCTGCTCGGCGGCATCAACGCGATCATCGTGGGTAACTACCTGACCACGCTGGGCAGGTCTGCCGATGCTGACCTGGACCTGCTCACCGACTTGCGCATGCCGATCAAGGCTGTCGCCGACGCAGTGTGAGCACTGTGAGCATTGTGAGCAGTGTGATGAGTAACGCGGCTGACGAATCTACTGAGGCCCTCTGGTGCGATAGGTGCGGCGAATCCATGACCGAGGGTGACCACACCGGCTGCCGCTCGGCCCGAGAACTCGAACCGCCGCGTTACTGCCCCCAATGTCGGCGCCGAATGGTGGTGCAGGTGCTGCCCGCGGGTTGGAGCGCCACCTGTAGCCAGCACGGGGCGGTGCTCTGAACAGTCGCTTTAGTCGACCAGACCCAAGCGACGCAGTTCCACCGTCATGTCATGCGGTGAGGTAGCCGCGACCATCGCCGCATCCAGCGTGATGACCTTGTCGCGGTACAACGAGATCAACGATTCGTCAAAGGTTTGCATGCCGTAAAAGCCGCCCTCGGCGATCAACCGACCGATTTCGGCAGTGCGCGTCGGATCTGTGATGGCTTCGGCAACGCGCCCGGTGTTGATGCACACCTCGACCGCGACGCACCGACCCCGACCGTCTGCGCGCGGTACGAGTCGTTGACACACGATCCCCTTCAAGGCGGAAGCCAATGACAGGCGTACCTGCGTCTGCTCATGCGGAGGGAAGAAGTCAATGATGCGGTTGATGGTCTCCGTGGCATCAGTGGTGTGCATCGTGGAGAGGACGAAGTGCCCCGTCTCAGCAGCCGTGAGGGCAGCAGTGACCGTCTCGGTGTCTCGCATCTCTCCGACGAAGATCACATCAGGGTCCTGGCGCATAGCTGCCCGAAGTGCCACAGAGAAGTCTTCGGTGTCAACGCGCACCTCGCGCTGATTGATCATGGCGAGATTGTCTTTGTGAATGACCTCGATGGGGTCCTCAATCGTGACGATGTGGACTTCACGATTGTTGTTGATGTGATCGATCATTCCGGCCATCGTCGTGGTCTTGCCAGACCCCGTCGGTCCGGTGACGAGCACAAGGCCACGGGGCTCTAGCGCCAACGCTTTCACCGATTCCGGCAAGCCCAGACTGTCCACGGGTATTGCCCCGTTGGTCACTCGGCGAAAGACGAGTCCGACCTCGCCGCGACCACGAAAGGCATTGACCCTAAACCGGCCGACACCGGACAGCGCGAAGGCAAAGTCCGCTTCATGGGTGCGCGCAAACTCATCCTTCAGATCCGGTCGCAAGACCTCGAGCAGCATGGCTTCGGTATCGGCAGCGGTCAGCTCGGGTGCATCAAGGCGGCGCAGTCGACCATCGATGCGAACCCTCGGGGGCGACCCGGTCTTGCAATGCAGGTCAGAGCCACCTGACTCCACAAGTGCGCGCAGGTAGGGCTCAATGGTCAGGGCCGCAGCAGACTCCACGCCCTCTTATCGGCACCCACCCAGCAGGGCTTTAGCCCATTCGGGGGACGCCTCAGGCACGAAATCGGGGGCACAAAATCGGGGGTCCAGGGGTTAATCCTGCAGTTCGACCAGCACATCGCCTTCTTGGACGACATCACCCTCGCGCACATGGATCGCGGTCACGGTTCCGGCGTGCTCCACCAGCAGGGGAATCTCCATCTTCATGGACTCCAGCAGCACCACCATGTCGCCAGCCTCGACGCGCTGACCTACCTCCACCACCACCTTGGCGATGTTGGCAACAAGTTCGGCACGGACCTCCTGCGACATGCCGCCATCCTAGGGTGCACACGCAGCGTTGCCTCACAAGGAGAAAGAGGCGGAGCGTTCCACGATTCGTGACAGTGTGTTGACGACATCGGGATCGAAGTCGTACACCATGCCGAGGCGCAGGCGCTCCACCGCTTCCAGTCGACGCGAGGCCTCCATCGACCCGCCAACAAGATCGTCGAAGGCATTAGCAGCCCGAATGATCCGACTGGCCAGCGGAACGGTGGTATCGACCACCTCTTGTGGTCGTCGATACGGATCTGGGATGTGGCGAACAATCTTCGCCACCTCATCCAGCACTCCTGTTTGCACGATGACATCGGCGCCCTTGTCGGCAATCAGCCGCTGCTCATACGGCGCAGCCACCACGGTGGCACCACCAGGAATGGGGGCTTCCAAAGACAGCTGGCCAATGTCGTGCATCAGCGCTGCATATTCCAAGTCGAGCAATTCTTTCTCGCCCATCCCCATCTCGCGGCCGATGGCCAGCGCAATGTCGCAGACTCGGCGAGCATGACCGGTTTCGGTATAACCACCCACCTCTGTCACGCGCGACAACGCGCGAATCGTCTGTCGATAGGTGGC
>DPWC01000140.1 GCA_003529305.1 Actinomycetota bacterium | reverse complement strand
ATCGCGGAGCACTCGATGTGCCAACCAGGGCGCCCCGGCCCCCAGGGGGTATTCCACGCAGGCTCATTGGGCTTGGCGCCCTTCCACAAGGCGAAGTCGTGGGGATCGCGCTTGCCGGTGTCTTGATCGGGCGAGGCCAACATGTCGTCAAGGCGTTGACCGGACAGTGATCCGTAGGACGCAAACGAGCGGACATCGAAATACACATCACCGGCGGCGGCATAGGCATGGCCCGCGGTGATGAGCCGGTCGATGAGTTCCACCATCTCGGGGATGTGCCCCGTGGCCCGAGGTTCCACCGTTGGCGGCAAGCACCCCAAGGTGTCATAGGCCCAGGTGAAGGAGCGCTCTTCACGCTGCGCCACGACCCAATACGGCGCATCCTCGTGTCCGGCGTTATGAATGATCTTGTCGTCAATGTCGGTGACATTGCGCACGAAGGTGACGGCATAGCCGCTGAACTCCAGCCAGCGGCGCAACACATCAAAGGCCAGACCGCTGCGGATGTGCCCGACATGCGGCGGCGCCTGCACAGTCGCCCCGCACAGGTAGATACCGACTCGACCCGGAACCAGCGGAACGAATTCGCGCACCTGCCGAGTAGCGGTGTCATAAAGGCGTAGCGGCACCGGGGAACCCTACCGATGCGTCAGCGCGACAACACCGGCAGCACAGCGGCCGTCGCGATTGCCGCCAGCCCTTCACCACGACCGGTCAACCCCATGCCGTCTGTCGTGGTGGCCGACACCGAAACCTTCGCGCCGTTAAGCGCCCGCGACATCGCGCGCTCGGCTTCTTCGCGCCGTGCTCCCAGACGCGGCGTATTGCCGATCACCTGCACCGCCACATTGCCGATGCGCCAACCAGCATCCGTGAGCATCTGCGCCACATGACTCAACAGCGCCGCACCACTGGCACCGGACCACTGCGGGTCGGCAGTGCCAAAGACCGAACCCAAGTCACCCAAGCCAGCCGCTGACAGCAATGCATCGCAGGCGGCGTGCGCTGCCACATCGGCATCCGAGTGGCCGTCCAAGCCCATCGGCTCATCTGGCCATTCCAAACACGCCACCCACATTGGCCGACCTGCCACCAATCGGTGCGCGTCCGTACCGATTCCAGCGCGCGAACCTCCGCCGACGAGCGCTTCAACTAACACCAGATCTTGCGGATGCGTCACTTTGAAGGCCTCCTGCGCACCGTCCACCTGCTGCACCATCACACCCATGCGCTCCACCAATGACGCATCGTCTGTGGCCGCATCCGTCGGCGCATCAGCTGCCGCACGCTCATGGGCGCGCATCAGCACATTGCGCGAGAAACCCTGTGGGGTCTGCACGGCCCGCAGACCATCGCGATCCACGGCTTGACCGTTGACCCCATCGGTCGCGGTCGATCGCAGCGAGTCACTGACCGGCACCACCGGCACCACCGCAGCAGCGCCCGCACGCACTGCTGCGACCACATCACCCACGACGCGGCGTGGAACCAAGGGTCGGGCCGCATCGTGCACCAGGACGATGTCGCATTCCACCGGCAATGCAGCAAGCCCTCGGGCTACGGACTGCTGACGGGTGGTGCCCCCGGCGACCACATCGATCCCGCCAGGCAAAGCGCGCGACACCGGGTCAGCGGCGATCAATTCAATGGCGGCGGCGACAAAGTCCTCGCGAACAACGACCACCACATCGTCAAGGTGTCCGCTCTCCACGAGTCGCTGAAGCGCCAGCAGAAAAAGTGGTTGGCCTGCAATTGCGCGCAAACCCTTGGGAGTGGATCCACCCAATCGGCGACCATCACCAGCAGCGGTGAGGATCGCGCCGACGCTCATGTGTGATGCCCGATCAGGTGGCGTCGGGCAAACGAACTAGGAGGCAAGAACCTCGTCGAGGATCGACTCGGCCTTGACCTCGTCAGTCTTCTCGGCGAGGGCGAGTTCGGAGATCAAGATTTGGCGGGCCTTGGCCAGCATGCGCTTCTCGCCAGCACTCAGGCCGCGGTCCTGCTCGCGACGCCACAGGTCGCGGACAACTTCGGCAACCTTGATGACATCGCCGGAGGCGAGCTTCTCCAGGTTGGCCTTGTAGCGGCGGGACCAGTTGGTGGGCTCTTCGGTGTAGGGCATGCGCAGCACGGAGAACACGCGGTCCAGACCCTCTTGGCCCACCACATCGCGAACGCCCACCATGTCGACATTGTCGGCGGGAACGCGCACCGTCAGGTCGCCCTGAGCGACCTTGAGCACCAGATAGGTCCGCTTCTCCCCCTTGATGACACGCTCTTCGACTGCCTCAATCAGAGCCGCACCGTGATGCGGGTAAACAACCGTGTCACCAACATTGAATGCCATGGGAAGCAAACCCCTTTCGAAGGCCTTCAGTCTACCACTGGGCCTCTGACGGCGCGCCCGCGGCTAGGCTTCCGCGCACCTGTTCAGGGCCAAGGTCCCTGTCACAGCGACTGCTCCACATCACTGCACCGCCGACCACTTCAGGAGTCGATCGTGAAGCGCCCGTTCGTTCTGGCCACTGTGGCCGTCGTGTCCCTGCTTTCACTCGCGGCATGCGCCGACACCGGCATCACAGAGTCGTACTCCAGCAGTGGCGGAACTCAGGCGGCCATCACCGGAGCCGAGGTACGCAATGTGACGATCGTCAGCCAGGCCGCTGGCTCCGGTCGCCTCATCGCAGGAGTGTTCACCACAACAGAGGCAGCCGATGTGCTGGCCAGCGTGGAGGTCTCCGGTTCGACGCGCGAGGCACCCTCGAGCGCCACAGTGCGCCAAGTGCTCCCCGGCTTCGGCGCTGTGTACTACGGCGCAAACGCCAGTGTCCGCGGGGCCAAGCCGGCAATCCCGCTGACGCTGAGTGCTTCACTGCGCCCCGGGAAACTGGCCAGTGTCACCTTCGTCTTCGCGCGCGCTGGTCGATTGACGCTGCAGGTTCCCGTTGTGGCCGCTGCTGGCGAGTACGCCAACACTCCCTGAGTAGCCCGCTTGACAGCGAAAGCTCAGCGCTCGAATTTGTAGCCCAACCCGCGCACGGTCACGATGTGCTGCGGGTCGGCCGGATCTTCCTCAATCTTTGCGCGCAGTCGCTTGATGTGGACATCCAAAGTTTTGGTGTCGCCGACATAGTCGCTTCCCCACACCCGGTCGATCAGTTGGGAGCGCGTGAGCACTCGACCGGCGTTGCGCAGCAGCACCTCCAGCAGGTCGAACTCCTTTAGAGGCAACCGCACTTGCGTGGATCGCACCGTCACGATGTGCCGCTCCACATCCATCCGCACCGGCCCGACTTCGACGATCACTTCCACCGAATCATCCGGTTCGCTGCCGCGACGCAGCACCGCCTTGATCCGCGCCAGCAACTCGCGCGATGAATACGGCTTCGTCACATAGTCATCCGCGCCGATTTCTAGGCCGACGACCTTGTCGACTTCGGTGTCTTTTGCGGTGAGCATGATGATCGGCACCGTGGATCGAGTGCGAATCTCTCGACACACCTCAGTGCCCGAGAGGCCAGGAATCATCAGATCCAGCAAGAGCAAGTCCGCGCCGCTGCGGTCAAATTCCTCGAGCGCTGCTGGACCTGTTTCTACAACAGTGACCTCGTAGCCCTCTTTGCGCAGCATGTAGGACAGCGCTTCGCTGAAGGACTCCTCGTCTTCGACGACCAAGATGCGGGTCACGACACCAACCGAATCCGTGGCTTGGTGTCACCGGGGCCCTCGCCACTATCGGCGGTGCCCACCGGCGGGGCAGCTGTGGCCAAGTCGGCCGCATCAGCTGTGCAGGGCAGGCGCAGGGTGAAGGTTGAGCCTTCACCAGGGGAGCTCCACACAGTGATCTCGCCACCATGGTTGGCCACCACATGCTTCACGATGGACAAGCCCAAACCGGTGCCGCCAGTTTCGCGGGAACGCGCCGGATCTACGCGATAAAAGCGTTCGAAGATGCGGTCCTGGTCATCCTTGGGAATGCCGATGCCCTGATCACTCACACTCAACTCCACCATCGAGTCATCCGAGCGCATCGTCACAGCCACTCGCGTTCCTTCGGGGCTGTAGGCGATGGCATTGCCCAGCAGATTCGACACCGCAGTGACCAACTGCGTCTTATCGCCGTAGGCGGTCAAACCTTCCGTGCCCGTAATCGTCACGGCGATGCGGCGAGCACCAGCGGCCATGCGGGTGGCATCAACAGCCTCGGCCACAACGGCGTCAATGGCCACTTCGTCAGGTTCGCTCAATGGACCGGAATCCTGCACGCGAGTCAAATCGAGCAACTCGGTGATCAGGTTGCTCAACCGGATCGCCTCATGGTTCATCCGATCGGCAAACTTTGTTACCGCCGCAGGATCGTTGGCGGCTTCCCGAACGGCTTCAGCGAGCAAGGCCAAGGCGCCGGTGGGGGTCTTGAGTTCATGACTGACATTGGCCACAAAGTCACGACGGACGGTGTCGAGGCGACGAGATTCCGTGACATCGTTGGCCAGCAGAAGAACAAAGCCTCGGCTCAGCGGCGCGATGTGCACCTCGATGGTGCGAAGGCCACGGTCATCACGAAGTGCTGGGTCACGCACCACTTCACGATCGCGGGGTCGAAGATCGCGGCGCACCTTGGCCATGGCATCAGTAACCGTGGCTGGCACAACCCGATCGGCTCGCACAAGACCCATCACATGGGCCGCACCGCTAGCTCGCACCACGATGTCATCGGGTCCGACCACCACCGACGGCGCTTGCAGAGCGTCCAAGACTTCGATCAGACCAGGGGCCAGCTGCGACTCGTCGATGCGTTGAACCGGTTGCCGAGTGCGTCGAGCAGCGACAAACACCAGAACCAAACCAGCACCAACGACCACCCCAAGCAGGGCGCCGGAGATCGTGGCCAGAGTCGGGTTCATGGCTCCAGACTAGAAGAGGCAGGAGCGGAGGATAGTGGGCAGACACCCCCACCGCTCAGAGTTCGCTCGATGTTCACCCCATGCTGCCTCGGAGTTCACCCCGGCACCGCAACTGAGGCGGCGTAGAATTGGAAGTTACGACGATCGGAGAATGTTCTCGTGCGTACCGCCTATCACGAACGGCTCGACGCGATGGTGGCCCAGTTGGGCACCATGACGCGGCTGGTGGCCTCGGCGATGTCTCGTGCCAACAACGCCCTGCTGGATGCCGACCTCGAGCTCGCCGA
>DPWC01000060.1:4805-6229 GCA_003529305.1 Actinomycetota bacterium | reverse complement strand
GGAGGTGTGGGGCTTACCCGCGATACCGATGAGATTGCGCACCGTGCTCGACGAAGTGAACACCACCGCATCGAAGCCACCGGCTTTGATCTGCTCGCGAATGTGCGCCGGCGGTGGCGCAGCGCGCACCGTGCGGTAGGCCACGACATCGTCGACTTCCCAGCCGAGCTTGGTCAGGCCTTCCACCAATGCCTCTGTGGCAATGTCCGCGCGCGGCAGGAAGACCCGGTTGATGGGATCAAGAACATCGTCGAACGGCGGCCAGTCAGCAAGCAATCCTGCGGACGACTGTTCACCGGCCGGCACGAGGTCAGGCCGAACACCGAAATCCACCAGAGCGGCCGCAGTGTCTGGACCGATGGCGGCAACCTTCAATCCGGCCAGTGACCGAGCATCGAGCCCGTACTCATCGAACTTCTCGCGCACGGCCCGAACAGCATTGGCAGAGGTGAAGACGACCCACTGGTAACGACCCGACACCAACCCGTGCACAGCGCGTTCCATCTGCTGAGGCGTTCGCGGCGGTTCCACACTGATGGTCGGAACGACCACCGGTACCGCGCCGTCAGCCACCAGTTGATCACCGAGGGTGTCGGAGCGATCCCGAGTGCGCGGAACCAGAACCTGCCACCCGAACAGCGGCTTGGTCTCAAACCACGACAGTCGCTCGCGCAGCGTGACGCCCTCGCCGACAAAGACCACGGCATCGGTGGTGTCGCCCATCGCTGCCACCGGCTTGGCCAGTTCGGCGACATGATCCAAAGTGCCCACGGCAGTGCGCTGCTCCGTGGTGGAGCCACTGACTGTCACCGCGATCGGTGTTCGAGGATCACGCCCGGCAGCTAGAAGGCCATCGGCCAAGCCCGTGAGGGCACCCTTGGTCCCCAAAACCACCAGGGTCGTTGCGCGACCGGCATGAGCTGTCCAATCCACGGACGATGTCGCATCGATGATGTGCACCTGCTGAGACTTCGCACCCAACAGCGGGACACCAGCATGCGCAGCGATACCCGTCGCGCGCGCTACGCCCGGCACCACCTCAAGCGTCACCTTGCCCCGCGCAACGACCGGACCCTCAACAGCCAACGCACCATCGGCCACCGGATCGCCAACAACCAGACGCACCACCGTGGATCCGCCCTTGGCGGCCTCCACCGCTGCCTTCAAGGCATCATCGGCCTTCTTCGGGGTCACCTGCACGACGCGAGCAGATTCGGGCAACCCCGCCAACACGGCCTCAGCCACGGCGGTGTCATGCACCACCACATCAGCGGCTGCGATGACTTCGGCAGCCCGCACGGTCAGTAACCCGGGGTCCCCCGGGCCACTGCCGACGAACACGACGCGGCCGGCTGGCTGCTTGGTGGCTTTTGCGGCGCTCATGCGATCTCCTCGTGCGTTGCTGCTGGTACTGCCTCTGCGTC
>DPWC01000060.1:0-4457 GCA_003529305.1 Actinomycetota bacterium | reverse complement strand
TCAAGTCCCACATCAATGCTGCGGACCTCGACATCTGCTGGCACCGTCAACACGCCAGAGGCGAAATTCAAGAGACCACTGACCCCGCAGGCCACGAGGCGATCGGCTACTGCTTGAGCGGCCTCAGCCGGGGTAGCGATGACTCCGACAACGCCGTCCTTGCCCTTGAGAGCGCGCGGCAATGAGGACAGAGCCTTGACCGTGTGGCCGGCCACCGTGGAACCCACCACGCTGCGATCAGCATCGAAGACACCAAGAACAACAACGCCGCGACCCATCGCTGCGGTGTAGCCCGCGAGAGCTTGGCCAAGGTTGCCGGCTCCGACAATCACCACGGGCAACTCACGAGCGATACCGAGTTCGCGAGAGATGTGGAAGTGCAGGTACTCGACCGAATAGCCCACTCCGCGGGTGCCGAAGGAGCCCAGATGCGACAGGTCTTTGCGTAATTTCGCAGGGTTAGAGCCGCTGAGTTCGGCCAGTTCTTGCGATGACACCGACTCGACACCGCGATCGAGCAATTCAGTCAAGACTCGGTGATACACCGGTAGGCGCCCAGCAGTGGCCGCCGGAACGAGTCGACGACCGGCCGGCATCACACTGGCGGCCGGAGGTGTGGCATCGCTGTGCCGATGACCGGCGCTACCCAGGTGCGCGATCTGAGCCTGACGCGGCTCCCGCACCACTCGACGAACCGAACCCACTGCAGCGCTCCTCTTGGGGGAAGGACATAGGGCGAGCGAGAGCGCAGGTTAGGACGCTTGTGAAGGCTGGCACAAAAACCGCCACGGGATGTCTCACATGCTGAGATGCAGAGAGGCAGTGATACCGAGATACAGAAGCGCTACCCGGTCAACTCGTCAGCGCCTGGCGCAACCGCTCAGCATCAACAAAGAAGACATCGTGGGGTTGGCCGTCGACCAAGGTGACCGGAATTTTATCCCAGTACTTCGCCAACAGGTCAGGATCCGTCGTGATGTCGACTTCCTGAACGCCTACGGCGCACTCTGCGGCGACGGCGTTGACGACCTCGCGGGCAGTGTCACACAGGTGACAACCCGGGCGGGTGAACAGCGTGATGCGAGCGGCAGCCACGGCCGCAGGAACTTACTTCTTGTTACGACGCTGAACGCGGGTCTTCTTCAACAGTTTGCGGTGCTTCTTCTTCGCCATGCGCTTGCGCCGCTTCTTGATGACAGAACCCACTGGGATTTCCTCGCGTCGTTAGTAGTCGGTGGCGTCCGGCGGGGAAGTGCCGGGACGGGGGAAGAACCTATCCACTCAGCTCAGGCAGTCTCGATGAAGGCCTTGCCGAGGTAGTCGTGCACCGCGCGCTCATCAACGCGGAAGGAGCGGCCGACGCGAAGCGCGGGCAGATCACCGGCGTGCACCAAGCGGTAGACGGTCATCTTGCTTACCCGCATGACTTCTGCGACCTCTGCAACGGTCAGGAAGCGGACCTCAGAGAGAGAACGGTCAACCTGCGACATGGAAAACACCGGACTTTCGCTTCGTGCGGGCGAGGTGGCGGGGAATTTCACCATGACCCACGGGCTATGAGGTGGGTGAACACTACCGACGCGTTATCCCCTCGCGTCACCGGATTCACCAAATTGACCACTCGTGCAATTGCGCCCCGTTTGTCCGGTCATGGGTGCAGGACCATCTCGCGCGCAATGACCTGCGGCGGGCCTAATCGGCCCACGGGTCAGGTCTGCCGTGTTGCCAATCCGTGATGCGGAAAAACAGCGTCTCGGGTTGCCTGAATAGCCATCCCCACCGGGTCCAGAACATGGCTGGAAGCCAATTCGCCAACGCCTTCTGCGCCGTTAATTCCCAACGAATCCGCCGCCTCGACCGCCCCATCGCCCAAGGTTGCTGGCGCGGGGTCACCGGTGATCTGCGCCACCTTGTCTCGCCAGCTGGTCGGCAGCGGGGTTCGCGGGTCCACAGCGACGCTGAGGACTTCGGCGGCCACGCTGGTCCATGCCCGCGGTACTGCATCGGCGATCGAGTAGCCCCCACCGCCCGTGGCCACCCACCGGTTGATCGTGAACTCGTGAATCCATCGGTGAATGTCAGCCGCCAAAGCGGTCTGCCCCTCCACCGTCATCTCCATGTGCCCGAGGGGATCACTGCGATGACCATCGCACCCATGCTGCGACACCACCACATCGGGAGCGAAAGATCGCAGCAATTCCGGCACCACCGCGTGAAGTGCCCGGCGCCACCCGTGGTCACCCGTCTCTGCTGGCAGTGCACAGTTGACCGCCGTCCCCAGCGCATCCGGACCACCGATGTCATCAGGCCAGCCCGTGCCAGGAAACAGCGTGGCGCCACTTTCGTGCAATGAGATCGTCAGCACCCGAGGGTCATTCCAGAACATTCGCTCCACACCGTCGCCGTGATGCACATCGACATCGATGTATGCCACCCGCTGCGCTCCGTTGTCCAGCAGCCAGGTGATAGCCGCGGCAAGGTCGTTGTAGATACAAAATCCTTCGGCCCGATCCGGCATCGCGTGGTGCAGTCCGCCACCGAGCATCACCGCGTGGTCGTGGTGGCCTTGCCACACGCTCTGTGCGGCCGCCACCGTGCCACCGACCACCCACGCTGCTGCCTCATGCATGCCTCGAAAGCACGGGTTGTCATCGAGACCCAGACCGTGGGGCGGTGACCCGGGGCCACCTAGGGAAGCCTCGCGAACGGCTTCAATGTAATGCGGATCGTGCACAGTGCTGATCAGTTCGTCATCAGCCGGTTTCGGGGTAATCCGCTGCACGCCGTCAAGGTCCAACAGCCCCATCTGCTCCATCAGATCCATGGTCAGCCGCATCCGCAACGGTGACAGCGGATGAGTGGGGCCGAAGTTATAGGTCAAGAAGGCGTCATCCCAGACCACCGCGACTGACTCATGCCGCGAGCGCGTGCCCGCACTCCCGTGCGGCGCGCCAGCGTTCGAAGTCACCTGACCACCGTACGCGCCTACTCGTTGCGCAATGCCACAACGGGGTCAAGCAGACCAGCCCGACGGGCAGGCACCACCCCAAAAAAGACACCCACACCCGCAGAAACGGCAAAGGCCAACACGGGCGACCACCACGACACCAACGCAGGCAACGGAGTCAATGCTCCGATGGTGAGCGAGGCACCGATCCCTATAGCAATCCCCAATATCCCGCCAATGCTGGTGAGCAGGACTGCTTCTAGAAGGAACTGCCACAAGATGTCGCGCTGCCGCGCGCCCAATGCTTTGCGCAAACCGATCTCGCGGGTGCGCTCTCGCACCGACACCAACATGATGTTGGAAACGCCCACACCGCCGACCAGCAGCGAGATCGCAGCGATGGCCGCCAGTACCAGCGTCAGCAGTCCCAGGATCTTGCCGATGGTGCCCAGGATCTGCGTCTGCGTCACCGCCGAGAACTTCTGCCCCGGGTACTTTTCGGCCAAGGCCGCCAAGATTCGGCGCTGTAAATCCGGGATCGATTCGATGGTCGGCGCCTTCACAGCCAGAGCATCAATGCGCTGAACGCCAAAAAGCCGCTGCGCCGCCGTCACTGGCACATGGATCTCGGCGTCCCGGTCAACCCCGAATGTTGACCCCACATTCTGAAAAATGCCGATGACCCGGAAGCGAACACCGGCAATAGTCAACTGTCGTCCGATGGGGTCTACATCGCCAAAGAGTTTGCGCGCTGCGGTGTCGCCCATCACCGCAACCCGACGGCGGGTATCGACATCGCTGGCGCTGATGTAACGACCCCGCGCCATGGGTCGATTGAAAACATTCACGACCGTTTCATTTGTGCCATTGATGGTGGTGAATGACTCCTTGTCCCCTGCCCGCACCACCTCACTGGACTGCACAGTGGTGGCCACCGCCGACGGATCGCCCACCGCCCGACCCAGCAGTTCCACATCGGCCAACTCCAGTTGGCTGACCGTCGGACCGTCGCCCACCTTGGCACTGCCCGGCACCACCAAGATCAGGTTGGATCCCAGGCCCTGCACTTGCTGCTCCACCTCGGCCTTGGCCCCCGAGCCAATGGCCACCAGCACCACTACAGCGGCCACGCCGATGATCACGCCGAGCATCGTGAGCAAGCTGCGTAAGCGGTTCGCGCGCAGGGCATCCACAGCTACCCGAAAAGCCTCAGCTCCGCGCATTAGGCGTCCTTGAGTTCCCGCACGACTCGACCGGTTGAGGTCGTATCCGATTCGATCAAGCCGTCGCGAATGCGAATCTGCCGACGCGCGCGCGCCGCAACATCAGCGTCATGGGTGACCAGAGCAACAGCCACTCCGTGATCGGCGTTCAGTGACTCCAAGATGCGCATGACCTCAACGCCGTTACTGGTATCGAGGTTTCCCGTGGGCTCATCGGCTAACAGCAAGGTCGGTTCCGACACCAAGGCGCGAGCGATGGCCACTCGCTGCTGCTCGCCACCGGAGAG